>NZ_AUCX01000006.1 GCF_000429985.1 Maridesulfovibrio bastinii DSM 16055 | reverse complement strand
TGCAGTTCTTGAGAATTTACCGCGAATCCCTCTCGTCTTTGACCATTTCCACGTGGTCAAACTCATGAATGATAAACTCACCGAAGTTCGGCGTAAGCTTCACCGGGAATTGAAAGATACGATGGGCAATGATGTGCTGAAAGGCACAAGATGGCTGCTTTTGAAAAATCCCGAAAATTTAAATGCGGATAGAGATGAACAGCAGCATCTGGAGGAAGACCTGCGTCAGATATGAAGTCAGCCAAACAAGAAAGATGCTGCAACATTTTTGGAAAGCTGGATATCTCGTGCAAGAGCATCCCATCTCATCAGGACCAATGGAAGGAACGAATAACAAAATCAAAACCATGAAAAGACAGGCATATGGATACCGTGATCTGGGATTTTTCAAATTTAGGATCATGGGCATTCATGAAACGAAGTACGCTTTAGCCGGATGAACCTACTTATTGCATGAGAAATTTGTAGCCTACAGGATCAAACTTGGACGGGATGCCTTTTTCGCTTTATTGCGTAGAGAGCATTTGCTGCTAATGCCTAAGAAAATTATACAAAAACGACAAATTCAAAGCACGGGCTAAAGAAGCTTTCTTTAATTTAAGAATGAAGACATAAAACCAAATACAGGGACAGGGCTGTTGGGTTCCACATTCTTGTAGTAAACTAATTAACCGGCAATCTATTTCAGGACTGCTCATATATTTTTTTTGTACGTAAGCAATTATATATGATTGATAATCTAGCTTTGAAAAAATGCCTCAATAAATTTAAAATTAAAATATTTTTTACTTAAATTTATTGAGGCAATGTGGAAACTTTTATCATATGGTTATATATAACTAATTTGATTAGATTTGAATATATTTAAAAATTTTTTTACCATTCCTGTTATAAAGCCATATTCTTATGGGTATGATGCTTGGGCTGATAATAATGTATTAACATGGAATTCTTGGCAGTGGCAGGGGTATAAATAGCCGCAGTATTCTGATTGCCTTTATTTTTGATAAAGTCAATGCTATTATCCTTACTATATACGGATGGCTATGACATCCCAAGTTGCTTCAAAGCATCCTGTTGCAGGCACTATGAAGTAAATAAAATAATAATTTTTTATAATATTACTACTTTTTTAAATTGTTATAATTTTTTTTAAAAAGATCAAGACGTATATGGTCATTTATACAAAGATATTCTCAATTATTGTCCTACATTTCGGCAGCGTGGAGTTTACTGCACGCTGCCTTTTTTCTTTGAAAGAAGCCTTTGATGCCGGTTGTAGAATTATTGTTTCCTGTAATTCAGCTAAAACCGAAAGCCTTGATGTTTATGGTGAAGCCAGAAAAATTTTCGGCGAGGAGAGTTGTTCTTTTGTTTTCGGAAAAGATGCAGCACTAAAGCGGGAACAACTTTCAGCCCGGTGTGTAGTCATCTCAAATGGTGGGAATATCGGTTATGCTGCCGGGAATAATGCCGGTGCTTTTGCTGCCCTTGCTGGTGAAGATACAAAATGGCTCTGGTTTTTAAACAACGACACGGTTGTAGAAAAAGGAAGCTTTAAGCCTCTGCTTGAAGCCGCTCAGGATGATGAAAACCAGATAATAGGTTCAACTGTTGTTGATCTTGATTCTCCTGAAAGAGTTCAGTGTGCTGCTGGATATTTTTATAACCCTTGCTTCAGCCTCATAAAGCCGTTTTGCGGAAACTTTTTAAGATCTCAACTTCCAGCCAGGCTTGATGCCCGGTTAGACTATATATTTGGTGCCAGCATCTGCATTCCAGCCAGTGTCTTCCGAAAAGTTAACGGTTTTTGCGAAGAGTATTTCCTATATTATGAGGAAATTGATTTTTGCATGAGTACCACAGCCGCAACAGGGTGTAAATTGAGTTGGATTCCTGAAGTTGTTGTCCGGCATGCTGGTGGAGCTACCAGTGGCAGTACTGGTGACGATCCTGTTAAAAAAGCGTTTTCACATTTTCATGAAAATTATTCCACTTTCATTTTTACTTACCGCCACCATAAATTTTTACTTCCAATAGTCCTTGCTACAAGGATTCTTGCTAAACCCCCATTGCTGATAGTCAGGGGGCAGAGCTATCTGATTAGGAGCCTGTTTCGGGCAGTCTCTGCATTTTTCAAAAGAATCACGTCCTCCAATTTAAAGTCTGATTAATTTTCAAACTAGCTGATATTAATTGTTTTATAACTCTCTTTTATTGCTCTTTTAAAATAAAAGATAGGTACCTCTTTACTTTGTGTGTGAAATGTTTAATTACTCCTAGTAACGAAGGTACATAATTAAATTTAAGGAGTTTTTATGTTTGGTAATCATACAGGTCGCAGAATGAAAAATCACAGCGGCAGAAAACATTGCGGATCGGGCTTGGGTCGCGGTCAGCGTGGCAGATGTAAAGCCGGAAATGGCACCCCATATCAGAATAATAGTTACAGTAAGGGGACTATGAATTGGAATAGTGAGTTGGAAAACAGATTTGATGACAATTCATTCACAGGGGCTGAAAGTCTGGATAAAATAGAAGGAGTTTGCCCTCTCTGCAAGAATCATTGTCCGCTGAGTGCTCCCAAATGTATAAAAGGGCAGACATATGTTTACGCATTAAAATCAGGAGAGAATAAACTTGAAATATAATTTTTCAGATAAATTTGAGAATAGTTACGATCTGGCGGCATTTTTGCGCTACGCTTCAAGATTGATTTCACGTTCATGCCATCATAGAAGTTGTAACGGCCTGAGAGGAAGAGGATTTATCGGAAATCATTCTCAAGGGCGTGTGCTTAAAATTCTCAAAGAGAATGGTTCCATGGTTCAGGGAGATCTGCTTGAAATTATGGATGTCCGTTCATCTTCGTTAAGCGAGCTTTTGAGCAAGCTTGAATCAAAAGGCTTAATTAAAAAAGAAAGAAGTGAAACAGACAGACGCAGTTTCATAATCAGCACTACAAATGTAGCGGATGAGCTGATGGACGACATCACCTCGTTGGATATGGAAGCAGCAGAAAAAATTTTTTCCTGCCTGAATGATGATGAAAAAGAAAATCTACACAATACCTTGAAGAAAATTGTAGTTTCGCTTCAGGATGAGTCTGCTTATGGAAAAAACTGCGGGCATGGTCATGGTGGGCATGGCGGCGGCAGACATTCAGGAAGAAGGCATCATGGCTGCGGTCATGGCAAAGGAAAAATAGATGCCTAGATGTTATTAAATTTAGCAGTTCCCGCACTATCAGGGAATGCGGGAACCGCCACATGGGATGGTTTCAGAAAATTATTTTTTTCTTGCCACGCACTTGATTTCAACCAGTCCACCAAGAGGAAGTGCCGCAACCTGAATGGCTGCACGGGCAGGTTTATGATCTCCCATGAATTCAGCGTATACTTCATTAAGAGTTTTAAATTCATTCATATCAGTCAGAAATACATCAACACTTATGATGTCGGAGACTTTGCAACCGGCTTCTTTAAGAATTGCGCCAACATTTTTAATTGATTGTTCAGCCTGAGCTTTAAAATCGTCGGCAAGCTTCATTGTTTCCGGATTGAGTCCGAGCTGTCCACTGACATATAGAACTCCGTCACATTCCACAGCCTGAGAATATGGGCCAACGGCTGCTGGAGCCTGTTCTGTTGCAATAAAATTTAGTTCACTCATTTTTGATCTCCGTAATATTTTAAAAATTTAATCAGGCAGCCGGACTTGAGGGTCTGTCCAGAAGGCGAAGTATTACTGCATCGACCGCGGCGAATCCTACACCGGATAATTCACCCACGGCAGTTGTATTATTTCTGAAGTCTGGTCCGATTATTCCCTGCTGAGAAGTTAATTTTCTACCGCTGGTTGCAAGCTTCATCGCCTGATACGCTTCTCCCGAAGCTGTTCCTACTTTTAGAGCACAGGTGCCCTTAGCTCCGTCACAGACCATGCCCATCAAGGAAGAGAGAACATAAGCCGAGGCCTGTTCGGCCTGATCAGGTGTTCCTCCTGCCAGTCTGGTAAGAGCTGCGGCAGCTCCGGCTCCTGCAGCTATGGAACATCCACAGACAGGTGTCAACCTGCCGGTTTTTGCTTTTACAGCTCCGGTAACAAGGTGTGATAATGCAATTGCTTCGGCCAGTTCTCTATCACTTTTCCCCCATGCTTTTGCAGCAAGGGCCGGAGGTATTATTGCAGTCAAGCCATGATTGCCGCTTCCGGCACTGCTCATCACCGGCCACTGGCCGCCATCCATGCGCACGTCAGCTGCTGCGGCAGACCATGCCCGGATAGTCTGACCAAGGTCTTTATTTTGAATGTCTTCATAGACCACAAAACCGGAGCCGAGCCCCCATGGTTTTTCCAGCCCCTCTTTGGCGATATTCAAGTTCATTTCAACGCCTTTGAGCAGAAAGGCTTCATCTTCGCTGCTTATCTGTCCTGCAAGGTCCCAGAGGTCGTTGAAGTTCAGTTTCATGAGTTCATTAATATACTGGGGGAGCCTTCCCGAACCTGATTCACATTCCTGTCCTTCGTAAACAGTCTGCTTGTTTCTGGTTACTTCAATCAGATTGTCATGTGCGTGGGCTACTACAGCTGTTACGCTTTCGCCCTGCCTTATCAGCTCTACTTCGGCATAGACATTAGGGGCATCGTGAACAACTTCCTGAGTCAGGCTTCCTGCCTCAAGCATTTCTGTTGCCTGTGCAATGCATTTTTCGTCGATGTCTTCGAGAGACAGCAATCCCTTTTCAGGGTTGCCACCCAGAGCACCGAGAGCGGCAGCAAGGAGGTTTCCTCTCAGTCCTGAAGTTCCCGGAATCCCCACGGATTGACCGTTTTTGTAGATGTTGGCTGACAGGCGAAGATGAATGTGTCTAGGCGGTCCAGCCAGATAACTTGCACCGGAACTGGCTGCAAAAGCAACTGCGCCTGGTTCTGTGCATCCCAAAGCCGGTTTTACTTCGTTGTTAAAGAATGCGTGAAGATCCATATCAATCCTTTTAATGTGTACGGATAATTTTTTATCCGCAGAAGTTTGTTAATATCTGGTTTTTGTGGGATGTTCAGGATTGTTTCCCTTTTTGTAATTTTCTTTCTATCAAGTTTAATGCCAAGTCCTTTTGTTTCACAATTAGGTACGCAATGTGCAAAGGAATATAAAAAATCAACCTGTTCCGGCGGAATTGCTGCCGGGAGAATAAAAGGAGTTAACAAAAATGAGTGAAGCCAAACTTCGCGAAGAACTTTACGCAGCTAACGAAAACAGAGCTATCATCTATAAACTTATCTTTGATGCAATGGTGAATGAATTCGGTCTTGAAAAGGCTAAAGAAGTAATGAAAAAAGGTATTTACGCAAGGGGAGCACAGATCGCTGAAGGTCTTAAACCCTTTGCTCCAAATGACTTTAAAGGACTTTGCGATGCCTTTATCGGCGGCATTCCCGATGATTCTAAAATGTTTGCTCCTACTGTTACCCGTTGTGATGAAGGTGGACTTGATATCGAATTTGCCAACTGTCCTTTAAAGAATGCCTGGAAGGATATGGGTCTCTCAGATGAAGAGTGTGCAACCCTTTGTGAAGTTGCCGGAATAATTGATTATGGAACATTCGAAAGCGCTGGATTTGATTTTCAGATGACAGCTCTACCCGAAGGCAGCAAAGAAAAGTGCTACCTCAAGATTCGTGAAAAAAAATAAAAATATTCAATCAGTTATGGGGAGTTATTCTTAATGAATAGCTCCCTTTTTTTGTGCCTGATAATTTCGCATTTAATTGCGAACTTCGCATGCAAAATGATAATTCTCACAATTTTGTGCGAATTTTACTTTTTTGTAATAAAAAATGGATATATGTTTTGATAAAATATTATAATTTTCTTTTTTTGTTTATTCGCGGCTCTCATAAAACTTTGATTTAAAGCTTTTATTTCTTAAATGGTAAAAAAGATATGTAAGTAACTGCTTTGTGGCATATTGTTTGCTAAAATAAATCCCACATGCGCCAAATCAGATAATGTTATGGCAGAAAAATAAATTTTTAGAAATCCCCGGAGGGAAAAATGAAAATGAGAAACCTTGTTTTTGGACTTGCAGCTATTGCCGCAATGCTGCTGGCCTCTACAGCTCAGGCCGATAAAACTATCATGCTGGGCTACTCGCTTCCCCTGACCGGTAGCCACGCCCAGTATGGAGAGGTTTTCCGCAACGCCGCCAAACTCCAGCTCGAAAAATTCAACCAGTCTGGAAAGCTCAAAGGCGCCAAAGTTGAGATAACTTACGAAGATTCCAAGTCTGATCCTAAAGAAGCTATCAACATTGCCCGCAAATTCGTTGATAACGAAAAAATAGTGGGAGTGCTTGGAGACTTCACTTCAACCGTATCAATGGCCTGTGGCCGCGTATATGGAATGGAAGGTATGCCTCAGCTTTCTGCGACCGCTTCACACCCTGATTTTACAAAAGTAAGCAACTGTCAGTTCCGTAATATTACGACTCAGGCTTTTGAAGGTCCGTTTGTAGCAAAGTGGGCAACTTCCCTCGGTTATAAGAAATTTGCAATCATCGCCATTCAGAATGACTGGGGTATCTCCGCTGCTGAAAATTTTGAAAAGGGCTTAGAAAATCTTGGCGGTGAAGTTACTTCCATTGAATATTTCAATCCCGGCAACCGTAACTTCCGTTCAATTCTCACCAAAGTTGAACGCGACAAGCCGGAAGCCATCTATCTCTGTATGATGTATGAAGAAGGAGCAATGGTTCTGCAGCAGCGCAAGCAGCTTGATATCAAGACTCCTGTTTTCGGAACTTCTTCCCTTTACTCTCCAAAAATTATCGAACTCGCCGGTGATGCTTCCGAAGGTCTGCTGCTTTCAACCACATTCATGGCTGACAGCCCTGATCCTAAAGTCGTTGAATTCGTTACTGCATACGAAAAAGCATACGGCGAAAAACCGAACATGTTCGCAGCACAGGCTTATGACGCTGTAGGCATCATGCTTGATGCTATAGCTAAAGCCGGAATTGATGTAACCCGTTCAAGTCTCCGTGACACCCTGGCCCAGACCACTGATTATCCGGGCGTAACCGGCAATACCTCTTTCGATCCCGAAACCAGAGAACCGGTGAAAGGGCTTGCACGTCTTGAAGTAAAGAATGGAGCATTTACCCTCGCTAAGTAGGGCATACATATACTTCCAGCCATTATAGGCGGGGTCTCACGGCCCCGCCAGCAATTACAGGAAATTAATTATGGACTCGTATTTTTTGATGCAAATAGTCAACGGCCTCAGTGCCGGTATGATCTACGCTCTGATCGCTATCGGCTTCACGCTCATCTTCGGCGTGCTTAATGTAGTTAACTTCGCCCATGGCGAAATGTATACCATCGGAGCTTTTGCCGGGCTGGTCTGCATCAACTCTCTTCACTGGCCTCTGGCTCTTGTTATCATCGTCGCTCTTGCCGCCGGTGGAGTTGCGGGCGTAGTCCTTGAAAAAGTTGCCTTCAAACCTTTTAGACGTTTTCAGGATGAAGCTTCCCTCAAATCCAGAGCGATGAGAGAAGCAACTCTCCTGTCTTCTCTGGCTTTTTCGATACTGATCAAAGAAATTATTCAGCATTTTTTCGGTGCGGAAATGCAGACCATCCCCGCAGGCTACCTGCTCAATGATCCTATAAAAGTCGGTTCACTTACATTTTCCACCGGTCAGTTTCTTATTCTCGGCTCTTCCGTGGTTATGCTCGGAGGCTTGCAGTATGTGCTTTTCCATACCCGTATAGGTCTGGCAATCAGGGCCATCTCAAACAACCCGCTCGGGGCCAAATATGTGGGCCTGTCAGTTGATAAAACTATTATCGCCACCTTTGCGGTGGGCAGTATGCTCGGTGGTGCCGCCGGTATAATGGTCGGACTGTATCAGGGCGCAATTTTCCCATACATGGGCTATGCACCATCCCTGAAAGCTTTTGTGGCAATGGTCATGGGCGGTCTTTCAAGTATTCCCGGTGCTGTTGTCTGTGCTTTGATCCTTGGAGTCTGTGAATCTATGGCTACCAATTTCATGACTCAGGGATGGAGTGACATGGTCGCATACAGCTTCCTGATTATAACTCTGATATTCTTCCCTCAGGGCATTTTCGGTGCCAGAAGAGAACGCGTTTAATTTCGTGGAGCGAACTTATGAATATTAATGCAAAAAATAAAATCCGTTCCAGAATAATTACCCTGGCAGTACTGATCCTTGTTCTTGCTGTTGTTCCGGGTATCCTCTCAGTACTTGGCAAAAGTTATTATATACAGGTCGCAAACTCGGCTCTCATTTTCTGTATCCTTGCAGCCAGTATGAATCTCATTACCGGAACTTCCGGCCTGCTCTGCCTCGGACATGCCGCTTTTTTCGGAATAGGCGCCTATGCTGCGGCACTTGCAGCAACTGATTTAGGTCTTCCTTTCTGGGTAACTCTTCCTCTGGGCGGAATTGCCGGCGGGATTGCTGGAATTCTTGTCGCCCTGCCCACGATGAGGCTTATCAGTATTTATTTTTCCGTGGCCACGCTGGGAGTGGGGGAGATAATTCATGTTACGCTGCTGAACTGGGTTTCCTTTACTCGCGGCCCCATGGGTGTTCAGATTTATGAACCAATCACCCTTTTCGGACACAGATTCACAAGCCTGCTTTCAGTTTATTATATAATAGCTGTACTGGCCTGTATTTCCATCTGGATTATCTGGAAGCTGACTAATTCTTATTTCGGCAATGCTCTCCGTTCTCTGCGGGAAGATGATCAGTGCGCCGAAGCGATGGGCATAAATGTTGTTAAGCTTAAAATTCAGGCCTTTGGTGTGAGCACTTTTTTTGCCGGTATAGCCGGGGCCATTCTCGCCCACAGTGTCGGTTACATCAGCCCGGACAGTTTCCAGTTCAGTGAATCTATTCTGATTCTGGCCATGGTTGTCGTCGGCGGTCTGGGTTCTTTGCCCGGAGGACTTCTTGGAGCATTGCTGCTCATCCTTCTTCCAGAGGTCGCCAGAGGTCTTGGTGATTTTCGTATGATCGCTGTCGGAGCAGTTATGTTCCTTTCTATCTTACTGCTCCCCAGAGGTCTTTTCGGTGAAACTTCAGCCATTGATCTGGCTCGCAGGCAGTTTAACTCAGCCTGGAACGGACGTCAGATGGTGGGGTGGAAATAATGTCGGAAGTTATACTTGAAACAAAAGGACTGACCCGCCGTTTCGGTGGTCTGGTCGCTGTTGATAATGTTGATATGGCTATCAGTTCCGGGGAGCTGGTAGGGCTTATAGGGCCGAATGGAGCCGGGAAAAGTACTTTTTTTAACTGTCTTACCGGATTTTATCCTCCAAGTGACGGAGAAGTTCTGTTTAAGGGAAAATCCATCACCGGTCTCAAGCCTTATCAGGTTTCAAAACTCGGAATAGGCAGAACATTTCAGAATCTGCGTATTATGCCTAATATGACTGTTTTTGATAATGTATCCATAGGAGCCATAGGCTCTGTTGGTCATTCTCTGCGCCGGGCCATAAGTCCTTTTCGCTGTAAAAAGGATGAACAGATAAGTGAGCGTACCTGGGAAATTTTAAGGCGCGTAAAGCTCGATTCCCTAAGCAGCGAACTTGCAGCCAACCTTTCATACGGAAAACGTAAGTATCTTGAAATTGCAAGGGCTCTGGCAACGGCTCCCAAGCTGCTTATTCTTGATGAGCCAGCCGCAGGGCTTAATGAAAACGAAACAGCCGAACTTGCTGATTTTATTCAGGAGCTTAATTCTGAAGGAATTCCTATTCTGCTTGTTGAGCATGATATGGGGCTGGTCATGGGAATCTGCCACCGGGTAATGGTTCTCGCTCTGGGTAAAAAGATTGCTGACGATACTCCTCAGGCTGTCCAGCAGGATCCG
Source organism: Maridesulfovibrio bastinii DSM 16055 (assembly GCF_000429985.1). Classification (NCBI taxonomy): domain Bacteria; kingdom Pseudomonadati; phylum Thermodesulfobacteriota; class Desulfovibrionia; order Desulfovibrionales; family Desulfovibrionaceae; genus Maridesulfovibrio; species Maridesulfovibrio bastinii. The sequence continues at coordinate 232,679 of NZ_AUCX01000006.1, read as the reverse complement.
GCCGTGCTTGAAGCCTATCTTGGAGGTGAAGAATGCCAATATTAGAAGTTCATAATCTCTGTGTCACCATGGGGGTTCAGCAGATATTGCGCGGTGTTGAGATTACGGTTCAGAAAAACGGAATTGTAGCTGTTCTAGGAGCCAATGGAGTGGGTAAAACCACTTTAATGCGCGCTATCTCCAATATCTATCAGGTTTCAGACGGTGAGATACTGTTTCAGCGGGAGGATATAGCCAATATCGGTTCCGATAAGGTTGTTATGAAAGGTATCTGTCAGGCACCTGAAGGGCGGCAGATTTTTTCAAACATGACTGTTGAAGAAAACCTGAATCTCGGAGCTTTTCATCAGGACAAAAAGCACTATAAAGATGATATCGAATATGTTTTTGATCTGTTCCCTATATTAAAAGAGAGATTGCAGCAGCAGGCCGGAGCAATGTCCGGCGGTGAGCAGCAGATGCTCTGTATCGGAAGGGCTTTGATGGGCCGTCCCAAACTTCTGCTTCTCGATGAGCCTTCTCTGGGGCTTGCACCGCTGATTATCAAAGATATCTTTGATCTGATCGTCAGAATCAGGGAGTCCGGTACGGCGATACTTATTGTCGAGCAGAACGCCAAGGCCGCTCTCTCTGTAGCGGATTACGGATATATTATGGAAGGCGGCTCCATAATAATGGAAGGATCATCCAGCGATCTTATCTCCGGAGGCCATCTTGAAGAAGCTTACATGGGTGGCAAAGCAAAATAAATATTCACTTCCTCCATTATATGGAAAGGGCCTGAAAGAGTATGACTTTCAGGCCCTTTTATTTTTATCAGAATGAAATAAGCGGCTATTGTGATCCTACATCATAGCGGTAAGCATCCTGAAGACTGTATTTTTTAATTTTACGGTATAACGTGGCCAGACTTATGCCGAGTTCTTCAGCTGTGCGTCTTTTACCTTCCAGTCCTGAACCGTATTTAGACAGGCAGCTGCTGAGAGTCTGTCGTTCCGAGAAATCCTTATCTGAAACCTCAGGCTTTAACACATCAGTTTCATTGCTTCCGGTGGTGATATTGCCGGGGCATGAACCTGCTGACAGCGGATTGAAAGGGTTATGATCCAAATGTTGTGATTTCTCAGCGTTGTTGAACCTTTCTTCAAGGGTTCTGAGGTCCAGCACCCGACCTTTTCTGAAATTGATCCCATATTCTACAAAGTTTTTAAGTTCTCTGACATTTCCGGGCCAGCGGTATGAAATGAACCTTTTCATAAGTTCCGGGTCAACCGCCGGCTGGGGTTCATTTCTGCGTCTGGCGTATAGCCTTGCAAAGTGATGAACAAGAAGTTCTATGTCTCCGTCTCTTTCCCGTAATGCCGGAACATATAGAGGTATTACAGACAGCCTGAAATATAGATCCTGCCGGAATTTTCCGTCTCTGGCCATGTCGGCAACATCAACGTTTGCGGCCGCAATAATGCGCACATCGAAAGAATGTTCCTGACGCCCGCCGAGGCGCATAACTTTGCGTTCCTGCAACACCCTGAGCAGTTTTACCTGTAATTGAAGCGGCAGTTCCGCAATTTCATCCAGAAACAGGGTGCCGCCCTCGGCATGTTCAAAGAGTCCGGCTTTACCGCCCTTCTGGGCTCCGGTGAAAGTTCCGGCGGCATACCCGAAAAGTTCGCTTTCAATAATTGCTTCCGGAATAGCCCCGCAGTTTACGGCGACAAAAGGAGCCGCCGCCCTGAGCGAAAGGTCGTGTATGGCCTGCGCCGTAAGCTCTTTTCCTGTTCCTGACTCGCCCTGAATGAGAACAGTTGAATCTAAGGGAGCGCAGCGGATTATGTCGTCCTTTAAGGAACGCATTGCTTTACTTTCACCGATAAGCCTTTCAAGGCCGGAGCTGTCGATCTCGTCAGCCGACCCTGCGAGGGCTGAAAGCAGCCGTGAATCAGCTTCACAACTTTGAATGAGGTAAAGTGTGATGGCTTCAGTCATGTCTTCTGCTTTTTCCATCAGAATTGCGCATTGCTCCGCATCAAAAGCAACGACCTGAACCGCAGCTATGATTCTGCCGTGGACCGCAATGGGCGAAGTGTAGTTGGCAAGGTCGCGGCAGGTAAGCCGTTGTGAGCAGTCCCGGCAGGCAGCGTGGACTTTGGGGTCCGCGACCATAGTCGGACGACCGCTGGCCAGACTGTAACCTATGGCCGTGTCTCTTGGGCTGACACACCCTACAGCAGCTTCATAAAATCCTGACCCTGCCACACATAGATAGTCTGTGTTGATTATATAAAGATCTATCCCGGCAAGTCTGGACATGATTGTCACAGTTCTTTGCAGGTCCCTGCAAATTTCAAGAATGTCAGGGTCAACATTTCGCTGTCCCTTGGGAGGACAGGCCCATAACGGTGCATAACGCTTATTTTCACTCATAGATACATTCCGTTGCTTCCGCTGTCGGCATAGAGTATCAGCTTATTTGAATAGAATTCTCAATTTACAAATATGTAAATAATTAGAGACTCCACCAGCTGTTTTTATTGAGACCTCAGCCTCAATTCCATTTGCAGAGAGTTGCTGTTCAGTACAGGTTCTTACTTTTAATATTCTGAAATTATATACTTATTTTTTAAATGATAAAAGTAGAACAATAAGTTGAAAATTTTCAGTACAAAAAAGTTAAACCTGTATTTCGCATTTTTTGATAATAGAGATGAGAATAAAATAAGATTGACAAATTGCGATGAATAACATCTTGAAATATTTATATAAAAAATAAATATTTTATTGCTGTTCTTCTTCCGGTTCCACTGCCAGAGTCATGGTAATTGTCAATCCGGAACCGTTATCTGTACTTGCATTAATTGTTCCATTATGTGCGGTTACAGCCCTTTTTGCTATGGAAAGTCCTAATCCGGAGCCATGTGATTTATTCTGCCCCAGCCTGACAAAAGGTTCAAAAATTTCTTCGCTGGAATCTGCCGGAATTCCGGGACCGTGATCACTGATTTTAATCGAGCACCGACTGGATGTTTTATCAATTTCAAGCGCAACATCAACTGATGTTCCGCTGGGAGTATGCCTTATGGCGTTTCTGATGACATTCTCCAAAGCCCTTCGCATAAGCTCCGCATCCCCTTTTATTGTGACATTTTCATTTGCCAGCGGGGCTGAGAAATTTATTTCAATTCCATCCTGAGCTGCTTCAAATCTGGAGTTGTTGACTATGATTTTGATAAGTTCTTCAAGATCGAAGTATTCATCAAGGGGGCGGTTTTCATATTCCGCTCTGGAGAGGGTCAGCAGTTCACCTACAAGATCATCCATGCGGGATGATTCTTTTTCGATTCTATCCAGCAGAACCGGGGTGCGCGCCGGAGACTGCCGTGCCAGTCCGATGGCAATATGCTGCCGTGCCAGTGGTGACCGCAGTTCATGAGAAACATCATGCAGAAGACGTTCTCTTGATTTAACTATGGATTCCATGCGGCAGGCCATTTTATCAAAATCTCTGGCAAGGTCGGCTATTTCATCACGGCGGCGACCCATCAGGCTTCCCAGTCTTATATCAAGAACTCCCTCGGCTAGTTTTTCAAAGCCCATACGCAGCCGCCATACCGGAGCTGTAAGATACCACGCCAGCAATGAGCTGAACAGCAGGCCTCCTAAAAGTCCAAGTATTGCCAATTCCGGCGGAATATTAAAGGGACCGGGCTTGTGGTGGGGTACAAGTTCGGTTGTATCGTAATTTAATCGAATTTGTGATCCGTTGCTGCGTGTGGCAGTGGTGTGATAAATCTGTCCTGTATTTGAAATGGACTGATTGTGTGCTTGAGAAATTTCAGTTTTGCCGGAAGATTCAAGATCAAAGCTCAGCCGTGCCGCATCAGATTCCGGCCAGGAGTCACGCAACAGCTTAAGACCTTTTATTCCTCCGAGAATGAATGCACTTCTGGCGGAGTTCAACTGGACATCTGCCACGGAGCGTTGAATTTTTATTTCCCAAGGTCTCGGGTGCTGTGAGTCGTTTATGGAAAAAATTATCCACACTCCTTCAACTATACAGATAAAGGTCAGCCAGAAGCTGAACAGTATTTTCCAGAATAATCTGATGCGCATTATAAATGTATCCTGTAGCCGATGCCGCGGATAGTTTCGATTTTAATATTATCCCCGAGTACTTTCTGGAGTTTCTGCCTGAGGTGGCTCATGTGGACATCTATACTGCGGTCGTATGGTTCTCTCGGTCTGCCGAGAACTTTTTCAGACAGTTCGTCCTTCGTTACCACTCTGTCCTGTAGGTGCAGCAGCATTTCAAGGCAGTTAAATTCGGATACGGTGAGTTCTACCGGGGTATTCCCCCATTGAACTTTACGTCTTGGAATATTCAGTTTCAACTTATCAAGTTTGAGTTCTTCCTTATTCCAAAGGTCCGCATTCTGACTTGTGCGGCGCATCACGGCATGGAGTCTGGCTACAAGCTCCCGTGGATAGCAGGGTTTGGGCATATAATCATCCGCCCCCATTTCAAGGCCGAGAACCCGGTCAATCTGATCCCCTTTAGCCGTAAGCATAATAACAGGAATTCTGCTGGATCTTCTGATTCTGTTCAGGACTTCAACTCCGTCCCTGTCAGGCAGCATAATATCCAGGATAACAACATCATAAGACCCTGTCAGAGCTTCTTCAGTTCCTTTTATGCCTGTATGAACAACATTGACGGAAAATCCTTCTGCCTCAAGATATTCAGTCAGCAGATTACCGAGATCAATATCGTCATCCACAATTAGAATTCGGGTGTTTTTCATAGCTGTCTTTTATACTAATTTTTAAGTTAACCGTAGCTTGTTTAAGCTTCCTTTACACTCTCTTTACACTTTACTTCCCATTAATTAACCCCCGCGGGCAATTTATTAAGGTATCTTTTAACTGTCGATAACGGGGAATACCTACCCATTTTTGTCCCCCTGATTCAGTCTGCGGGACGCTGGAGAATATATATGAAATTATTTTGGAAAATAGTCATACCGATTGTACTTGTCTGTGCCGGGGCAGCCGTTAAAATTTTTATGTTTCCCGCAGAGCGGGAGATTCAGTTTATTACCCAGAAGGTTGCCAGAGGCAATATTACCGAAACGGTTCTGGCAACAGGAACTCTTGAAGCTTTTAAACAGGTCAGTGTCGGAGCTCAGGCTTCAGGCCGGGTGGAATCTCTTAAAGTCAGCCTTGGAGAGAAAGTTGAGAAAGGTCAGCTTATTGCGGAAATTGATTCCAAATCACAGCGAAACGCCCTGCGTATAGCTGAGGCTAATCTTGCTGATATAAAGGCTCAGCTGGAAGCCAAACAGGCTACATTCAAACAGGCTGAATCAGAATATAAAAGACAGAAGGGAATGCTTAAGGCCCGGGCAACATCCACACAGGACTATGAAAGCGCTCTAGCCTCATACGCCGAAACAAAGGCTGATATCGCTTCGCTTAAAGCGCAGATTGTTGCCGCTGAAATTGATGTGGATACCGCAAGGGTCGATCTTGGCTATACCTCCATTACTGCCCCGATGTCTGGTGTGGTTGTAGCGATTGTGACTAAAGAAGGGCAGACGGTCAACGCGGCGCAATCCACTCCGACCATCGTCAAACTGGCTCAAATGGACACCATGACCGTTAAAGCGGAAGTTTCGGAAGCTGATGTGGTTAACGTGCATTCAGGGCAGAAAGTTTATTTCAATATTCTTGGTGAACCTGATCACAACTACACGGCATCGCTCAGAAGCATAGAACCGGCACCTGATTCTATTGAAGATGAAGATACAGACTCTGTAAGCTCGGATGATGAAGCCATCTACTATAACGCTTTATTCGATGTTCCCAACCCTGAACAAAAACTCCGAATAGCAATGACTGCTGAAGTTACCATTGTTCTTGATGAAGCTGACAATACTCTCACCATTCCAGAAGCTGCTTTAGGTGAAAAGGATGCTGAGGGTCTTTTTTCGGTGAATGTTCTCGGTGAGGATAACCGGATTGAGGAGCGAAAAATTAAAACCGGACTGACGGATTCTGTGAATGTACAGGTCGTTTCAGGTTTAAATGAAGGTGAGCGTGTAATTCTGGGGCAGGCTGATGCTGCTGCGGTTATCGCTAAAGAAAAAAGTCGTCATCATCCTCCCATGGGAATTTAAGTATGCCGTTATTACAGGTTGAAAATTTACGAAAGGAATACCCCGCCGGCGAGGGCATGATGGCTGTTCTCAACGATGTGAATTTAAGCATTGAAGCCGGAGAAATGGTCGCCATTGTCGGATCATCAGGGTCAGGTAAATCCACCCTGATGAATATTCTGGGATGCCTTGATCAGCCAACGAGTGGTTCATACCGGATATCCGGCAGTGATGTCAGCGAATTTGATGCTGATGAGCTTGCCCGGCTGAGGCGGGAATATTTCGGTTTTATTTTTCAGCGTTATCATTTGCTATCATCACTAACAGCTTTGGAAAATGTCGAAATCCCGGCCGTATATGCCGGTATGAAACAAAAAGAACGGCGTGAAAGAGCCGGAGAGATCCTTGGCAGGCTAGGTCTTGGTGAAAGGGTGGAGCATCGACCGGGGCAGCTTTCCGGTGGTCAGCAGCAGCGGGTCAGCATTTCCAGAGCATTGATGAACGGCGGGCAGGTTATTCTTGCTGATGAACCAACCGGTGCCTTGGACAGTAGAAGCGGTCAGGACACAATGGAGCTACTGACCGAGTTGAATGCTGAAGGGCATACGGTTGTGGTGGTAACCCATGATATGGAAGTGGCTGCTTATGCCGGGCGTATAATCGAGATTAAAGATGGTGAAATAATTTCTGACAGCAGAAATTCATCTTCACCGGTATCTGCCTCCGGGAATAAAAAATATTCAGGAGGCCGATCTGCCGCATGGGCATGGTTTGACCGCAACAATGAGTTGCTGAGAATGGCTGTTTCCGCAATGGCCGCGCATAAACTGCGTACTTTCCTGACCATGCTGGGAATAATTATAGGCATTGCCTCAGTTGTTTCTGTTGTCGCTCTGGGGCAGGGCTCGCAGCAGCGGGTGCTTCAAAATATCAGCTCCATGGGAACGAATGTCATAAACGTTTTTCCCGGAGAAGGTTTCGGTGACCGCAGATCAGCTAATATTCACACCCTGTTACCTGCGGATGCGGAGGTCCTTGCCCGTCAATCCTATGTGGATAGCGTCACCCCCAAACTTTCAACCACGGTTGAACTTCGCTACCGAAATATTGATGTCTCGGCATCTGTAAACGGGGTCGGGAGTAAGTTTTTCAGGGTTTACGGTTATAAGATGTCTGCCGGAGCTGCATTCAGCAACAGTATGGTCAGAAAAATTAATCAGGTGGCTGTCATTGACGGCAACACCAGCACGCGGCTTTTTGCTTCGCCTTCAGCCGCTTTGGGCCGGGTTATCATTCTTGGCAGTGTTCCATGCAGAATTATAGGAGTGACTCAGAAAAAGGAAGCCATGTTCGGCAATAGTGACAGCCTGAATATCTGGGTTCCTTACACCACGGCAATGCATCGCATAATGGGGCAGTCCTACCTTGGAAATATAACTGTCCGCGTTAAAGACGGTGCTCCAATGCAGGCCGCTGAAAACGGTATACGCAAGCTGCTTTTAAGACGCCATAGAATGAAGGATTTTTTTATAATGAATACGGATACCATCCGAAAAACCATTGAAAGCACTACGAAAACCATGACCATGCTTATCTCAGCAATTGCAGTCATTTCTCTGGTGGTAGGAGGAATAGGGGTGATGAACATCATGCTTGTTTCAGTTACCGAACGTACATCTGAAATCGGTGTCCGTATGGCTGTAGGTGCCAGACGTGGAGATATTCTAAGCCAGTTTTTGATTGAGGCTGTCCTTGTCTGCCTTCTTGGTGGACTGCTTGGTATTATGCTGGCTTTTTCAATCGGTTTTCTGCTTTCATACAGCGGCAGCGGTTTCAGCATGGTTTATTCTCCGGCATCGATGATACTTGCATTCATCTGTTCAACATTTATCGGTGTTGTTTTTGGTTTTCTGCCTGCGCGAAATGCTGCACGGCTTAATCCTGTTGATGCTCTTGTCCGTGAATAGAGGTTAATTAATGCGTAACTTTTTAATATATATTGTGTTGCTGCCGTTTGTTCTTGGTGGTTGCGGATCATTTCTAAAGTCGGAGTTTAAATCTCCGGAAGTAACTTATCCCGCACATTGGAGTGAATTTGGAAACGGAACCACTGTGAATGTCACTGCGGCTGCAAAATGGCCTGACGCTTTCAACGATCCCGAGCTTTCAAGACTTGTGCAGCTTGCTCTTGAAAGAAATAATGACCTTGCTGCGGTAGCATACAAGGTTCGTGAAGCAAGACTTGAGGCTGGTATTGCTTTTAATGATCTTCTTCCGCAGCCTTCAGCAGGGCTGACGGGATCAAATAAAAAGGTTTTTGACAGGCATGACTGGCAGAATACTTATTCCGCGTCTCTTGATGTGAGCTATGAAGCTGACCTGTGGGGAAAACTCTCACGGGCTAATGATGCTGCAACATGGGAAGCTGTGGCTACAGATGAAGACCGCTTGAGTACGGCTCTTTCAATTGTCAGCACGACCATGCAGCTTTACTGGGAAATAGCTTATGACAATGTCCGCATCGAACTTAGCCGTAATAATATTGAATCATCCAAAGAAACCCTGAAACTTATTCTTGCTCAGGAGAGTTACGGTGCTGTTTCCGAGCTGGATGTCAGCCAGTCCAGACAGGACCTTGCCAGTTTAAAAGCTGAGTACTGCACTATTAAACAGTCCAGACAGGAAGCTTTAAGCTCGCTTGCAGTTCTTTTTGATCTGCCTCCGGGAAAAGTTATGGCTGACCCGAAGAACCTGATTGACCTCAATATGCCGGAAATACCGGCAGGCCTTCCTGTGGAAATTTTGAGCCGCAGGCCGGATTTGAAAGCCGCGGAATTGCGGCTCAGAAAGCTTCTGGCAAATACCGATGCTGCCAAAGCTGGATTTTATCCGACACTGTCACTTACCGGAAGTCTTGGAAGCTCAAGTACAGAACTGGCAAACCTGCTTGATAATCCTTTTGCGACGATAGCCTCCAGCATAACATTCCCGTTTCTCAACTGGCATAAACTGAGCCTCCAGCTGGATGAATCAAAGGCTGAATATGAGGAAGCCGTTATCAATTTCAGGCAGACTCTTTATGAAGCTATGAAGGAAGTTGAAGACGCTCTCTCGAACAGAACAAATCTTATGGCACAGGGCCGTCATCTGGCCCAAAGCTATAACTCCGCTAAAAATGTGGAGCATATATACGAGGTTCGTTACAGATCCGGTGCCGGAACTCTTAAAGACTGGCTTGATGCTCAGGATACCAGAAGGAGTGCGGAGCAGGCTCTTGCCGAAAACAGATACAATCTTCTCGTAAATTATGTGACTCTGTATAAAGCTCTGGGTGGTGAACCTTCTCAATATGCCGTCCCGATGAAAGATGTTGCCGGTAAGGAAAAGAAGGGAGACTCCGTTGACAGTGCTGCTGGAACTGCTGTCCATAAAAAATCCTGAAATGGGCAAGGTGGATTAGATAATTAGCTGGAGTTCAGCTGCCCGGTATAAATGCTCCTCTTGAATGTGGAGAACTCCGGGCATACCGGAGTACAGCTTAACTTTAGAATTACAGATTCAGCATAGTTCCGCATAAGAGTATGTCTTGTCATTAAAGCAGGGCATTATTGACAATACACATCATGCTAAATAGGTGTATGACAATTACTTCCAGAATATGGAGAGAAAAATTGTTATCCTACAGATCATGCCCGACTAAATGCGAATCCTTAATTTTTCTTATTCTGTTTCTTCTGCTGATTTCAAGCAGGTGTTTTGCTGCCTATGAGTATATGAAAATAGATGTTGGAGACCTCTATAAAAAATCCGGTGGTCCGGTGGATGTCTCCTATGTGCTGCTGGCAAACAGCGGACTCTGCAATACTCATGTGAAAGCTTTTCTGGATGGCGAAGAGATTTATGAAACTGTGCATAAAGCAGGAACCGGCAGCACCCAGTATTTTACTTTTACTGCTACCGGGGTAGGCCAGAAAACTCTTTCCATACGGCAGTATCAGAGCGGAGATGTTTTTTGTGTGGATTCTTCCGACTCTGTTACGCGCAGAAAAAGTTTTTATGTTGTAGACCCTGATAAATTCTCAATCTCGGTTAAGCCTGACAACTCCTCATGGTTTGATTATTCCAGCCCTCAGGGAACAATAATTATTAAAGCTTCTACACCATGGAAGATAGTTGCTCCGGACTGGGTTTACGGCGACAGATTTTCAATCCTTAAAACAACCGGTGAAGGGGATGCCCGGATACCGATCAGAATCAGCCGCAATACACTTTACGAACCAAGAAAGGGTGCGGTGTATTTATCTGTAAGCCCGGAAATAAAAGCAGATATTATTCAATATAATGAAGGTAATTCTCCCGGAAGCCATGTAGACTTAGCGCCATTTCTTAATATTCTGCTGCTCAATGGAAATCAGGTCTCATATGTGGAAAATGACAGTTATTACAAGCTGAAAGCGTTAACAGCTCAGGGCGATACGAATATTCTTGTTTTTAAAGGTTCAACCGGAGTGGATGGAGCTGTTGTCTCAAGAACAAAAGACGGGGCTGTTCTGACAACGAATTATTATCCCATGCCGGGAAGTACCAGAATTGCTATTACTGCCCGCAAAGGTGACAAAGGATTCTTTCTGGACTTTGCAAATACCAGCAATGTCATAGCAAAATTAGATAAGCTACAGGCTGGGGCTGATGATGCCAATAAAGAAATTCTATTGGATTTTATTAATACGTATTCCCCGGTGCAGCAATTAAACAGTGCGCTTGGCAGGCTTGAAGTCACATTGCCGAAAACTATGACTGCATATCTGTCTAAAACCTCATATGTCTCCAGAATTATGTCACAATTAAATTCCGGGCAGCTTGGAGTCATGGAGGATGACCCTGTAATAGGATGGTATTTTGATGATCCCGGTCCGGGCAGTGATTTCGAATATGTTCTGCCTTCGGAAAATAACGGGGGAACAGTCACAATATATAAGGACCCGGTTATCTTTGACGATTCTCTGACGAAAGTTACTTACAGGGAAGACAGTCAGGTTCAAAGCTACGAAACTAGTTTATTCCGGATTAATGACTTTGTAGACAGCCATGTCTTTTCAAAAGACGATCATTCCTCAGGAATCTATAACGTCTGTATTTCTAATCCATTTTATAAAATTAATGTTCTGCATAGAACTCCGCTGGATTATGAGCAGGAGCTTTATACCTATCTGCTCAGTTATACGGCTGACGGTAAGTGCAGTCTGAACCCGGACGCGGGATCACCCATTTATCTTTCGGCAGAGAATATGAATTATAAGGTAGACGTAGTTTATGGGCCTGAACCGCCTGACAGGGCGCAGTATTCATGTCTGGGAAGTATTGATGAATCAGGTTTGACTTTTGGTGACAGTGGATTCAGCCTGAAAAGAATCTGGATAGGGGTTTTGCCGCGCTGATTTTTAAGTCTGGAGAAATTAACTAAATGTAATTGTTAAATTTTAATTGATATTATTGCAGGATATTTTGTTTTCATGAGTCCTGAGCTTAATAAATAACCCCCATCCCGTTTGTCGAACGGGATGGGGGTTTCTCAGTTACGGATGATAGAGTCCGGCCCATTCAGGAAGGTAGAGAGATAGAGCCGGGATGAGGGATATTATTATCAATACTACAAAGTCCATCGCTACATAAGGTATGGCCTCTTTAGCAATTTCATCCACCTCGCACTCGGCAAGGTTGGCCGCAGTGAACAGGTTTACTCCCACAGGAGGTGTTGCCTGTCCAATGGCCAGAGCGGAGATGAAGATAACACCGTAGAATACCGGATCAACATGGAATGCTGAAAGTACCGGTATAAGGATGGGCATTACCAGATAGCAAATTGAGATAGCATCCAGCAGCATTCCCAGTGCAAACAGAAGGATGTTGACCAGAATGATCATCACCACTGCATTTGGTGAGATATTGATGATAAAATTAGCCAGAGTATCAATAACTCCGGTGACGGAAGCCGCCCAGGTGAAAATGCCGGCAAAAGCGACAATGAACATAATTACGGAGCTGGTAACAGCTGAGTCGACAAGAATTTCCATCAGGTCGCGCCATTTTATGGAGTGGTAGATAACCACAGCAACGAATAGACTGTAGAAAACCGCAACAACTGCAGCTTCGGTCGGAGTGAAAATTCCTGTATAAATTCCCCCGAGGATTACTACAGGGGCAAGCAGAGCCCAGAAGGATTTTCTGAGGGCTGTCATCAGTTCTCTGCAAGATCCCCGGCAGCACAGGCCCTTGTAACCTCTGCGGCGTGAAATATACCAGGCCACAACCATGGTGGCCAATCCGGTCAGAATACCGGGAATGATTCCGGCAACGAAGAGGGCTGAAACTGATACGGAGGTGATGTTGCCGTATATAATGAATGCTATGGAAGGCGGGATAATTATCGAAAGATCGGAGGCATTGGCAATTGTCGCCCCTGCAAAAGCTCTTCCGTAGCCGTTTCTGAGCATTGGAGTCAAAAGAATCATGCCGACAGCAGCGGTTGTAGCCGGTCCTGATCCTGACATAGCTCCCCAGAACATGCAGGTCAGCACGGCAACAATTGAAAGTCCGCCTGTGGCTTCGCCCACCAGCAGTTCAAAAAAACTGGCGATATGGGCCGCAATTCCAGCCCGCTCCAGAATTACCCCGGCAAGGACAAAAAACGGGATAGCCAGCAGGGGGAAGGATGCAATGCCTGAGGCGAAGTTTACTCCGAGCATGTCTGCTCCGAGGTCGAAATACATTATTGTCGCCACCGCAGAAACTCCGAGTGAAGTCCCGATTGGTGCTCCAATTACCAGAAGTATTATAAATAATACCAGAATAAGCAGAAATTCCATTTTATCCTTCCTTATCCTGATCGGTCAGTCTTGTTTTAGCGTCCTGATAAATTCCTCTGAAAACGAACAGGGAAAAGACGGGCAGTCCGAGATAATATATCCAGACCGGAATATTGAGTGAAGCTGATCGCGCCTGAAATAATGTTATCTCGTCGTAGATGGCATCAATCATATACCAGTCGAGGACCGCAAACAGTCCGGCAGCAAGAAGGGAATATATAATTATGCAGGCAGACTGCATTTTTTTGGGAAACAGATTGAAAAATGTTACCATTCCCATGTGCCCGCCGCGTTCGAAGGCAATGCCGATACCGATGGTTGTCATCCATACAAACAGGTTGATGGTGAGTTCTTCAGTAGCTGCGAGGGAAAAATGGAATATGTACCTGCTCAGTACATTTAAAAATGCGATCACTACCATCGCGGCCATACAGATGGCGACCAGCCAGTGATCAAGGCGGTAACCGAATAAGAGCTTTTTCACAGAAATACTCCGCTGTTTGGATTTTCGTTTTTACGAAATCCCATGAGAGGACAGCCCCGGAATATTAATTCCGGGGCGTGCAGAAATCATTAAATGCAGTCGAAGCTAGTTGGCCATGTCGGCTTTTGCTTTTTCGTAAACGTCTTTTCCGATTCTCGGAATCCACTGTTCGTAGACAGGACGGGTAGCTTCGATGAATTCTTTTAGCTCTTCCGGTGATAGTTTATGGACTTCCATACCCTTGCTTTCGAGGAATTTTAGAGGTTCGGGTACTTCCATTGTGTAATTGAATTTTTCTTTCAGCACTTTGATGGCGGTTCCATCATCAATTCCGGCTCTGCACAGGGCTGTTTCCCATTCGCCGGCTTCTTTGGCTGCGGACATAATTTTGTCCTGAATATCTTTGGGGAAAGCTTTCCATTCCCTCTGGTTCCAATAGATAATAAGAGGATCAACCACGTAATTCCACATGGTTACGTACTTGTGGTACTGATAAATCTGGATGGGAACAAGAACGCCTACAGGATTTTCCTGTCCGTCCACAACTCCCTGCTGGAAGCCGGCGACAGCGTCACCCCAGTTCATATTAACCGGGTCAGCGCCAAGTTGACGGAAGGTGTCGATAAAGAGCGGGTTGCCCACAACTCTGATGCGCAATCCCTTCATATCGGCAGGTGTTTTGACCAGCACCTTAGAATTGGTAAGCTGGCGGAATCCGTTTTCAGCCCAGGCAAGCGGCTCAAGGCGTTTGGCTTCCATTGCTTTGAATACAGCTTTACCGGCTTCACCGTTCTTAACTTTATCGAGGTTTTCAAAACTGTTTAGAAAAAAGGGCAGGTGGAAGATATTGGCCTCTGGAATAACCGGACTGATATTTATGGTGGAGTCTATAGCGCAATCAATAACTCCCTTTGCAACCATCTGTGAGCTTTTAAGCTGTGCGCCTTTAAGAAGAGCGGAACCAAAATATGGTTTTACAATAATCTGTCCGTCAGTCTTTTCTTTGACCAGTTCAGCAAATTTAGCGGCACCCATGCCCCAGTATAGTTTGGGACCCACGGTAACCTGCATTTTATATTCTCTTTTAAATCTTGCGGCGTTTGCTGAAACCGCTGTCATCATGAAAATTGCTGCAACAAGAACTGCTGCTGTTTTTGAAAAAAGTTTGAAAGTAGACATCCAAATCTCCACATCCTGAGATTAAAGCCGTAAAACACCAACCGCAATCAGTTTTGTTTTGTCACGGGTAAAAGTGTCTCGGCAAAAGCTATATATAAAAGGAACCGCCGCAGCTTAATGGCAGAGATCATGTCTGTAGATTTATCTTCTAAGGCATGGGGCTGATAACTCCGGTTTGAACTATATGCCTGAGCATAATAACTGGAGATAGCCTTACTGGTCTGCGACATACCGGCTTGCTGGACTGGTTCCCGATTAGCAATTTGATGATTCAGCTCATGCTTCAGGTGATCAATAGGGACTATCTTTTTAATTTAATTAGATAAATTACGATACCCCACTTGCACGCACTGCTGCGTCAACAAATTTGCGGAATATCAGCACAGGTAAATTCAAAAGTCTAGGATTTTGAGGGCCTGATTTTAGGTAAAATCATTTATATGGCCGCCATTAAATGCTGCTGTCACGGCAAAAGATATTTTAAGGAGGAGAAATCATGATTTGAATCCGCTTATGGCAGATAATCTTTCAGAACCTCAATGAAATATTTCATATCTACAGGTTTGGGGATTATGTGGTTTATCCCTTTTTCTTTAAACAGTTTGTTTTCATGTTCCTGAACTCTGGCTGTCAGGGCGATGATGGGTATTTTGGAATTTTCTTCTCCGGCGAGATTGTTCCTGATAGCGATTGTGGTCTCAAGACCGTCCATTTTGGGCATCTGGATATCCATAAGTATCAGGTCGAATTTTTTTTCAGCAAGGGCTTCCAGAACCAGCAGTCCGTTTGAAACGACATGACTCTGCACCCCAATGCTATGCAGCATTTTTTTTATGAACAGTGAACTGATGTCGTCATCTTCAGCTACGAGCACAGTTCCTTTTATCTCAGGAAGATCAAGGTTAAATCTATTCTTTTTAATGCCTGCTTCTGTCTTGTCTTTTTTAAGCTCAATGTCGAAACTTACAGCAGTCCCGCGACCTTCAACGCTGGAGATGCAGATACTGCCATTCATCATTTTTATGATACGGCTGCATATTGAAAGCCCCAGCCCTGCCCCCTGCGTATTGCGAGCGTAACCATCCTCAAGCTGGGTAAATGGTTTGAACAGAACATTTAGTTTTTCAGCCGCAATTCCTATTCCGGTATCTTCCACTTCCACAATCAGTCTGATTTTATTTTTATTAAGATCAATGCCTGTAACTGTTACACTTATTTTTCCCTGAGCTGTAGATTTAATAGCATTACTTATAAGGTTGGTGACAATTTGAATTATTCTTGATGAGTCTCCAATCAGCTGCTCCGGAAGAGTGCTCTCAATATGGAAATCAAGATCAATAGGAAGGGTTTCAATTTTTGGAGTGAAAAGGTCTTTGACCTGATCAAATATGGAGACTGTTTTGAACGGAGCCTCTATAATTTTCAATTTTCCTGCTTCAACCATGGAAAGGTCAAGAATGTCGGAAAGCAGATTGTTAAGTCTTGCGGAGGCCTTAAGAGCCATGGTTGTATATTCGAGCTGTTCTTCATCCTGTTCAGTGGTTTGAAGAACCTGCATCATACCGATAATACCGTTAAGGGGAGTACGTATTTCGTGGCTCATATTGCCGAGAAATTCGCTTTTGGCTTTATTGGCGGCTTCGGCTTTTTGAAGGGCTTTTCTTAAAGATTCTTCACTTTTAATAAGCGCCTGCCGTGATTTAATATTTTCATCAACATCCCTTACAATAACCCACCAGACTTTGTGTCCACCTATGTTGACCAGTCTGTTTTTTATTTCTACGGCTATTTCTCTGCCGTTACTGTTTTTTACAACTGTTTCAAGAGGATAAACAGTGTCGTCCTCTTTTATCTGAAGACTTATGCTCTCATCATTTTCAGGCAGAAATGCTGACAGTTTTTTACCCAGAAGTTTTTCTTCCTGAGAGTCGAGCAGGTTGCAGCACTCCTCGTTAACTTCAAGAATAGTGGTCGATCCATCAGTTATGAAGATTGCATCTGTGGCATGCTTGAAAAGTTTTCGGTATTGTTTTTCAGCTAAGGAGAGCTTTTTTGAGAGGTCTTTTTTTTCATTACTCAAGGCCTGCTGGTAGCTGCGCATATCCAGACAGACTTTAATTTTGGCTATGAGTTCTTCCGAGTCTATGGGGCGTGAAATAAAATCGTGCGCACCGGCTTCGAGTGCTTTAATTCTGAACTCAGGGGTGGAGCTGTGCGATGTAATCAGCAGAACTGGTATGTCTGAAAATTCTTTTTTTGAATGAATAATTCTGCATAATTCCAGACCATCTGTCCCCGGCATCTGGACATCACTTATAACCAGATCCGTTTCAGGAGTTAAAAGGGATATTGCTTCCTCTGCTCCGGAGGCCGAAGACACTTCCATGTCTTCAAGGTATTCGGATAACAGTTCTTCAAGAATAAAAAGGTTGTCCTGCTTATCATCAACAATGATAAGATGTGATTTTTTATTCTTCATATTAATCCGTCTCCCGGGATGTAAGCCATGTGCGCACAGTTTTTATAAGTTCATCAGGTGCATAGGGCTTGGCTATATAGTCGTCACATCCGGCTTTGATGAAATTTTCTTTTTCACCATGCATAGCCCTTGCGGTTACGGCCAAAACAGGAATGGAGGCTGTATCGGGGTTGGCTTTGATTATTTTAGTTGCTTCAAGCCCTGTTATGCCGGGAAGATGTATGTCCATAAGAATCAGGTCCGGCTTTATTGAGAGGGCCAGTGGTATTGCTTCTTCTCCGGTTTCGGCTACGACAAGCTTTCCGGTATAGATATTAAGAACTTCTTTCAGAACCATTATGTTTTCAGCATTGTCCTCAACTGCCAGTATTGTGCTGTTTTCACCGAAAGGTTCATTGGTATTAATCTCAACATTTATTTCTCTCTGTTCTTCTGCCAGTGAATCTGTTTTGGCTTGTTTTGATTTTATTATCTCCTCAATTTTTTGAACCAAATCCAGAATCGTGATGTCATAATCTTCGTCGAGGAACACTATTTCATCATTACCTTCGGCGCGGACTTCTGCCCGGCCGGATATATTTTTGTCGGCAAGCTGTATTAATGGTAAAGCTGAGAGCTTTGGATCATTATATATTTTATGCAGTATTTTTTTGCTTTTTTCTTCATCACCGCAATCGAATATGATTATATCCGTTGCTTCAGGATTCGGGTAGTCGCTTTCACTGACATTAAAACCGGATTTCTCCATGCTATTGCGGAGCAGCGGGAGCTGCCGTGAATTTTCAGGCCCGGTTATGACCACTTTGAGAGACTGCTTTTTTTCCAGACCGGCGAGTATTGAGAGTAATTTTTCTTTGTTGGGCGGCTTGCTTAAATAGCCTGATGCTCCAAGTGCTGAAGCAGTGGTTTTGTCTTTTGCAATGGAAACAAGAATTACAGGAATTTTTTCTGTTTCAGCATTCTGTTTAAGAATCTGCAAAACCTCCCATCCGTCCATGCCCGGCATCAATATATCGAGTATGATAGCATAGAATTTGTTCTGGCTGGCTATTTTAACAGCAGACTTGCCTTCTTCACACTCAATTACGCCGTAACCGTTATCTTCGAGATATTTTCTGATCAGCTCACGGTGTGACTGCATGTCATCAACAACTAATATTTTTTTGGAATTATTCTTTGTTTCAGGTTTATCCGGGACTAAGCAAATATCATCCTTGCTCTCGGTGCAGTAGTTAATCTTTACATAAAATTTAAAAGAACTGCCGTTGTTATCTGATGACTCCACGGAAATATCCCCGCCAAGCATCTGGGCAAACTTTTTGCTTATGGACAGCCCCAGCCCGGTTCCTTCATGTTTCTTGGAAGCTGAACCATCCACCTGTTGGAATTCTCCAAAGATATAGTCTCGCTGATCCTGAGGGATTCCTATACCGGTATCTGATACTGTAAATACGGCATTATCATTTTCTCTTTCAAGGTTGATGCTGATGCTGCCTTCTTCAGTAAATTTCACCGCGTTTGAGCATAAGTTTAATAAAATCTGTAGGATTTTATATCTGTCGGAATTTATTTCGCCCCTGAAAAGTAGTTCTGATTGTAGGGCAAGTCCTTTTTTATTTGCTAAAGGCGTTATAGTTTCAAGAACTTCGCTTACAACGTCTTCTGCTGTGAATCTGGTGATAGCAACTTCCATCTTGCCTGATTCTATTTTGGAAAGGTCAAGAATTTTACTTATCAATGAAAGTAACAGTCGACCGTTTTTTTCAATAACTGTAATATATTCCTTCTCTTTCGGGTTAAGGTGCTTTGCTCTGCGCTCAAGCATCAGTTGCGATAAAGCCAGAATGCTGTTCAACGGAGTACGCAGCTCGTGGCTCATGTTGGAAAGAAATTCTGATTTGAGTCTATCCGATTGTTGAACCTGCTCCTGCTTTATCTCCAGCTCATGTTTCTGCTTTTCAAGCTGTCTGGCTAGTTCGGTCAGCGTAAGGGTTTGCGATTCAAGCTCAGTTGTTTTATCGGCCAGCTCCTGATTACGCTTTGATAATTTTCTGTTTATTTCCTCATTTTCAACTTTCTTCTGTTTCAACATTTCGTTGGATGCGCTGGTTTCTTTGTATAGCTCATCAATCTGGGTTCTATTGTTGATTGAGTTCAGGCTTCCGGCAAGAAATGATCCTGAAAACCTGATGAATTCTGCTTCGATTTCAGTGAAAGATTCCATTTTGGCGAATTCCGCAACACCAACCAGTTCATTTTTGTATATAAGAGGAATGATTAGTACTGAATGCGCGATCATTTCTCCGGAATATGAAAAGCTTGAAGGTGGATTGGTTATATTCCCGGTAAGATATATTTCCTTCATATCTTTGGCCACCTGACCGACAAGTCCATGCCCGGCAGGAATTCTGCTTATTTCATTATCATTGTTATCCAGACTGTACGAAGCGATTAAGACAGAATCACCGGTTGATTGCTCGGATTTAAATACGGCTGCAATTCCGGCATTAATTTTTTTGGACATATAGCTTAACGTCTCGGAAAACATTGCCATTGATGATATGTCCATGAGCCGCTGGTTTAATTCGTTTATCCCGTCTCTCAACCAGAGTTGTCTGTTAATGGCTCCAATGAGGCTGTTAAAATTTTTGGCGAGATCGGTTATTTCGTTATTTCCAGCTTCATTCACTTCCACCAGCTGGTTCAGCTCTTCATTTCTTTTCAGCACTATTTTAAGTTCAGTGATCCTTCCGACAATATGTTTCATGACAATCCATGAAAAGAAAATGAGCGCAAGGATAAGAAAGGCGAGCATGTACCTTGTATTCTGCGCGATATGTTTTTGCACTTTATTGGCATTCTGCATAAAGCCGTCTGCTTTATTACGGGCGTATCCGGTCAGTTCTTCCATTTTGCGCTCAAGCATTCTTGCGTAATCGTCGCCTTCAGTCCTGTTTATTTCAAGAGCTTCCAGTCTTTTACCCTCTTGGAGGCTAGATATTATTTTATCCCGTAAAGTTTTCCACTCGGAGAAAGATTGGCTTGCTGCAACAACAAGCTGGTAACCGCGTTCGCCTAAAATATATTTTTTAAGAATTGCAAGCTGATCGTAAACCCGCTCTTCTTCCTGATTAATTTTTAGAATTATTTTGTTAAAGAGGTGTACTTCCTTTGTGTTCGCTAGCGATTCCATGTCGCGCTGCATTCGTATTATATCTGACTGGGCTGTGAGGGCTGCGTTTGAAACACGTAGAGGGTGGTTATAAAGTGTGCTGGTCAGTTCTCCCAGAGTATTCATTCCTGACATACTGAATACACCGAAAGAAATTGTAATCATTGTTATCAGACCGAACGTTCCCAGCATGCTGGAGCTTAAGCTTAACTTATCAATTATGCTCATTGTATGATCTTCCAGTTTAAATATTGCAGAGATCAGCTTATTTTGTATTGATAATATCAGCTTTTTTATTAAGTGCAAAATAATTTTGAAATAAGGGATGCTGTAATCGTGCGGAGTTAGATTTTTTATTAGATATCTATTTATTTTATAATCTTTCTTAGGATTTAAGCTTTTGGAAAAGGCTTTATAAATTGATGCTGGAAACAAAAAAGACGGCCTTTCAGTATTTAAATACTGAAAGGCCGTCTTTTTCAGAAGTACGGATTTCTAGGTCTACAGTTTTCTGCAGGACTGCACAGTGCACAGAGCACAGTCCCCAGTGTCCAATAAAGCTGCATCCCGGCAGAGGCCGTACTTTTCGGAATGGTTGCAGAGCGTCACAATCATCGGAAAGGAAACAAGTATTCCGGTCGAAGCCCTTTTTCGTCCGAAAATAACTTAAAGTTCCATTGTGGAGCTTTCTTTCAAAGATTGTGAACGTCCCCAAAACTATTCCTGTTCCGCGTGCAGGCTTTTCAGCCCGCGTTGAAGGATGAGTCTCACTGAAAATACAGGCATTACTTCAGAGAAACTCGGAGGAGAGGAGTTGTTCCTTTTCTACACACTACCGGAGTAGATATATTAATTTCGTTTAAAGGTTCTTATTTATGTCCCACTCGGATTAATACGCAGAATTTACCCATCGCAGGATACTTGTTATGAGCAAAATAAATGCCAAGAAATCTTTTTCAGTTTTTTTAGTGTGTTATGCAGAAAGGTTGATTTGTACCGGGGACACTCTTGTAAATTGATGACTCACTTCTGCGAGAAAAAGCTCCTGTTTGTTAATTTACCTCCAAATTAAAATTAATATTTACAGTATGTTATTATAGTAGATAACCTTTTGACCCATCTTATGACCCCAATTGAGTCAGATTGCCCCTTCTCCTGACGCAAAAAAGGTTGATAAAATTTGTATATTCAAATTTTATCGCCAGTGAAGTTTTGTAAGTCTGAAAGAAACTGAGGCTATTGCAGTTATAGCGCATATAAAGATCTCAATCCATAAAAATATTCAAACTGGAAGATGTTTGCATTTAACTGTAACGAATGAAGACATAGAACCTGATAATATGATTGAGTAATGTTAGGAACACATGTGAAAAAAACAGATCTTTTCTGGAGGGACAGCTTAAAGCAGTGTTCTCCTGTCGGACGAAGAGCCGTGGCAGCGGTTCTCGGATCGGCTTTTTTTTCGACCCTCGGAGTAGGGGCCTATACATTTGCTTTGTCATTGACTGCGGGTTCGTCAGGACTTTCCCCTTCATGGCTCGGGCTTGCTTTTTCAGGATATTTTCTGGCCAGACTTATACTTGCCCCTGTTGCCGGTTATTGTGCGGACTATATCGGGGCGGTGCCGCTTGTGCTTGGTGCGGCCGGGCTCGGGGCCTTATCGTGTGTTTCCTATATATTATATCCTTCACTTGAATTTTTGGGGCTCATTCAGATTTGTCTTGGATTCTGCTCGGGGATAATAAAACCGGTGAGCATGTCCATACTCGGGGAATATGCCCCTGAAAGTAACCGGGGCAGACTTTTCGGAGCTTATAACAGCTGTCTCTATGCTTCATTTGTGCTCGGGCCGCTGCTTGGAGGAGCTGTTGTAAAACTTAATACCGGGATAGGGCTTACAACTGTGCTTATTCCGGCAACGGGTATGGGGATATCTTTTCTGCTGTTTCTGCCTGCGGTGGGGAAATCATTAAAGGCCGGGAAGAAAAAGAAAAAAGAATATTCCGGGTTTCGATGGCGTGATCCGGGCTTCATTTCTCTGCTTCTGGCTGTCTTCGGCAGAACACTTGGGGCCTCCGTTGTAATTGCCTTTCTGCCACGGCTGCTTTCCGAGCGGTTTTTATTGGGAGCATTTTCAGCAGGAATTCTTTTTGCCCTGCCTAATGTCGCTATTCTCATAGGCATGCCTTTTACCAGTGGCTGGGCTGATACACGCGATAAACGCGGGCTGACTTTTCTGGGAATGGGGCTTTGTTCAGCCTGTCTTTTTGGATACGGACAGGCTGTTCCATTATGGGTGCTGGTCCTTCTGGTCGCCATGATGGGCTTCGGTTCAGCGCTGTCTCTTCCTGCGTCAATGTCTCTGGCTGCCGATATGGGGCCATCAAAGGGCAGTGTGATGGGAATTTTTCTGGGCGTTTCAAACCTTGGCTTTGTGCTTGGTCCCGGACTGGCCGGTTTTGCCGCTGAGTATGGGAGCATCTCAGACTCGTTTGAGCTTGCTGCGCTTGTCGGAGGAATGTGTCTGCTGCCTATTTTCCTTTTACTCAGCAAAAGATTGAATACTGAATAATAGCTCCCTGATTCAGGGTAATTTTATACTTATATATTTTAGTGTCATTTTTACCCATTAGTGGTTTTGCAATGTTTACGGCGTGTTTCACGCCGGTGACTAATTTTTTTAAAATATCTTTTAATAATCGGGTGATAAATATCACTACTTTATGAGAAAATTTTCACTATCTCTTGACGCAGATCACTGTTATCTGTAACTTAAATTTCACGCAGAATTCTTCGATTTTTCCCACTCATTTTGAATTTCACATTCAAAAGAATCGAAGGAAAATATACCCATCACAGGATACACCAAGGTGTTCGCACCGTGGCGTGCAGTCTTGACTGCACCCCAGTTTAAAGCCCGTAAAACCTTTAGGGACAAGGTGTATTCTCCATGATTAAACTTAAAAAAGGACTCGACATTCCTATCTCGGGCGGGCCGTCGGAGGATTTCTACGAAGCAAATCCACCACGGTATGTAGCCGTTCTCGGAAGCGATTACGTCGGTATGAAACCGACTATGGTTGTTTCCGAGGGTGACACAGTCAAGCTCGGGCAAACGATCTTCATTGACAAGAAGATCGAAGGCGTCGCTTTCACCGCACCGGGAGCAGGCAAGGTAATTGCCATCAACCGTGGTGAACGCAGGGCCTTGCAGTCTGTGGTTATTGAACTGGACGAAAGCGTCGGGGCTGAAGAGTTTCCGGCTTATGACCGGGATAAGCTTCTCGGCCTGAACCGTCAGTGCGTTGTGGACACGCTCGTTTCTTCGGGCATGTGGACTGCGCTGCGGACCCGTCCGTTCAGTAAAAGTCCGGCACTTGATTCCGTGCCCCATTCCATTTTTGTAACGGCTATGGATACCAATCCTCTGGCCGCAAACCCCGAAGACATCATCTGGAAAAATCCTGATGCATGGCAGGACGGCCTTAAGGTTCTGACAAATCTGACGGAAGGTGAGCTGCATGTCTGCATAGCTGATGGCAGCAACATCCCCATGATCAGGAAAGTCGACATTCAGACCTTCTGCGGACCTCATCCGGCAGGACTTGCCGGAACCCACATCCATTTCATTGATCCGGTTGGACCGAGTAAATCGGTCTGGTACATCAACTATCAGGACGTAATCGCCATAGGTAAGCTTTTTACCACCGGCCAGCTTTTTACCGACCGTTATGTCTCCCTTGCCGGACCGATGGTCAAACGTCCCAGAATAGTTAAAACCAGACTCGGTGCTGGTATCACTGAAATTATCAGCGGCGAGATAAAAGACGGCGATGCCAGAATTATCTCAGGTTCAATCCTGTCCGGCTTCAAGGCTGACGGACCTCTTGCCTATCTCGGACGTTTTCATAATCAGATAACAGCGGTTCCCGAAGGCGGAAAAAGAGATTTCATGGGCTGGATGGCTCCAGGTCGTGATAAATTCTCGTTCAAGCCTGTGTTCATGTCGGCTTTCAGTAAAAAGAAGAAAGAATTTGATTTCAATACTCTTCTTGGTGGAAGTCACAGGGCTATTTTCCCGACAGGAGCTTTTGACGATGTCATGCCTATGGATATTCTTCCTACATATCTGGTGCGTGCAATGGCAGTGATGGATTCTGATGAAGCTCAGGCCCTTGGCTGTCTGGAACTCGATGAGGAAGATGTAGCTCTGCTGTCCTTTGTGGACTGCGGTAAAAATGATTTCGGAAAAATGCTGCGTGAGGTCCTGAACCTTATCGAGAAGGAAGGATAGGGCTTATGAGTATATTTAAAAAAATGCACAAGGCAGTCACCGAAAACGAGAAGTACAAAAAATACTATCCGATCTATGAAATGGTGGACACCTTTCTGTTTTCACCTCTTGAAACCAGTTCGGGGGCTCCACACGTCCGCGATTCCATAGATCTGAAACGTGTTATGATTACCGTGGTATTCGCTCTTATACCATGTTTCTACATGGCAATGTGGAATACCGGTTATCAGGCCAACTCCGCTCTTGTCGCTGCCGGACTTCAATCCGGAGAAGGCTGGCGCTGGAGTTTTATGCACGCCATGGGACTTGCTGCAAATCCTGACAGCTTCGGGGCAAACATCATCCTCGGCGCGCTGTACTTCTTTCCTATATATATAGTCTGCAATATCGCAGGTGGTTTCTGGGAAACCCTTTTTGCAATAGTACGCAAACATGAAATCAACGAGGGTTTTCTTGTAACCGGTTCACTTATTCCTCTTATTGTTCCTCCGCAGATTCCATTGTGGCAGGTAGCTCTTGCTACCAGCTTCGGTGTTGTCATCGGTAAAGAAATATTCGGTGGAACAGGTAAGAACATTCTCAACCCCGCTCTTCTCGCAAGGGCCTTTCTCTTCTTTGCCTATCCTGCCCATATTTCCGGTAACAGCTGCTGGGTAGCCGTTGACGGTTATTCCGGTGCTACTCCTCTGGCTCTGGCCTCAGGCGGTGGACTTCAGGCTGTTATGGCAAAATATTCATGGTGGGACTGCTTTATCGGAACCATTCCCGGTTCACTTGGTGAAACTTCGACACTGGCCTGCCTTATCGGTGGTGTTGTGCTGATCATCACCGGTATAGCATCATGGCGCATCATGGTCTCCATTCTCGCCGGCGCATTCACAATGGCTATTATTTTCAATGCCGTTGGAAGTGCCACAAACCCGATGATGGCTGTCAGCCCTCTCTGGCATCTTGTAATGGGTGGACTCGCTTTCGGTACAGTCTACATGGCTACCGATCCGGTCTCGTCATCCATGACGCCGAAAGGGCAGTTCTATTACGGGGCATTAATCGGGGTCATGATCATTCTGATCCGTACGGTCAACCCGGCCTACCCGGAAGGTGTCATGCTGGCGATTCTCTTCGGTAACGTGTTTGCTCCGCTGATCGACCATTTTGTAATGCGGGCCAACATAAAGAGAAGGATGGTGCGCAGTGTCTAACGATTCCACGAAAAAAGTGTTCACTGTGGCGTTTTCTCTGTGCCTTGTCTGCTCGCTGCTGGTTTCCGTTGCCGCTGTCGGTCTGAAATCAATTCAGGAAGGCAACAAGGTCAAGGAACGCAAGGAAAATATCCTGAAAGCTGCGGGAATTTACGATGAAGACGTTCCCGTCAATGAACTTTATAAAAAAATTGAAGCAAAAGTAGTCGATCTGTCCACAGGTGAATATGTGGATATGGATGCCGCTTCCTTTGACCAGCGTAAAGCTGCCAAGGATGCTGAAACCAGCATCAAAATTCCCGCAGGACATGATAAAGCAGGCATAGTCAGACGTTCAAAATATGCCAGTGTTTATCTGCTTAAAGATGGCGGGAAACTGAAGCGCGTCATTCTGCCTATTCATGGTAAGGGACTCTGGTCCACAATGTATGGATTTATCGCTATCGCTCCCGATTTCAACACCGTCAAGCAGTTTGGATTCTATGAACATGCTGAAACACCCGGACTCGGCGGAGAAGTTGACAATCAGAAATGGAGAGATCTGTGGGTCGACAAAAAGATATATAGTGCCGACGGAAAGCCGATCATTGATGTGATTAAAGGTCATGTCACTGCCGAAGATCCGAAAGCGGCTTATAAAGTTGACGGCCTTGCCGGCGCAACTTTGACATCACGCGGTGTTGCTCATCTGGTTCAGTACTGGCTCGGTGAAGACGGTTTTGAACCATACTTAAAGAGACTCGCCGCTGAGAGAGGTGACCAAAATGGCTAAATTCAAGGAAGTCCTTCTCAAACCGATTCTGGAGGATAACCCTATTGCAGTGCAGATCCTGGGTATCTGCTCCGCTCTTGCGGTTACCACCAAGCTGGAAACAGCTTTCGTTATGAGTCTCGCGGTTATGTTTGTTACCGCTGCATCAAATGCTTCTGTCAGTGCGATAAGACAGCATATCCCTTCAAGCATACGTATCATCGCGATGATGACCATCATCGCAACGCTGGTTATTATTGTTGACCAGTTCCTGAAAGCGTTTGCCTATGGAGTAAGTAAACAGCTCTCGGTTTTTGTCGGGCTGATTATTACCAACTGCATCGTTATGGGACGTGCTGAAGCTTTCGCCATGCAGAATGATCCGAAAATAAGCTTTGCTGACGGACTCGGAAACGGCCTTGGTTACGGACTTGTACTGATGACTGTAGCTCTTTTGCGTGAGTTTTTCGGCTCCGGCAAAATCTTCGGACTCAGTATATTAAAGCTCGGCTCCGAAGGCGGCTGGTATGAACCTAATGGTCTTATGCTGCTTCCGCCCAGTGCCTTTTTCATTATTGGTCTGCTTATCTGGTCGGTAAACGTCTATGACAAGCGGAAGAAAGGCAACAAGCGCTAAGGAGTGAGCCATGGAACATCTGATTAATATCTTTGTTAAGTCCATCTTTATTGAAAATATGGCTCTGGCTTTCTTTCTCGGCATGTGCACCTATCTTGCCGTGTCGAAGAAAGTCGCAACAGCCTTGGGACTCGGTGTTGCTGTTGTCGTTGTTATGACCATAACAGTGCCGGTCAATAACCTCTTATATAACTACTTCCTGAGAGAAGGCGCTTTAGCATGGGCCGGTTTTGATAATACCGACCTGACCTTTGTCGGACTGATCTCCTACATCGGTGTTATCGCGGCGATCGTCCAGATTCTGGAGATGGCTCTCGATAAGTATGTGCCATCGCTGTATAACGCGCTGGGTATCTTCCTGCCGCTTATCACAGTTAACTGCGCTATTCTCGGAGCTTCACTCTTTATGGTCGAACGTGATTACAACTTTGCGGAATCCGTTACCTTCGGTCTCGGTTCCGGTATAGGTTGGGCTTTGGCCATTGTTGTTCTGGCCGGTGTGCGTGAAAAAATGAAGTATTCGGATGTGCCCGAAGGACTTCAGGGACTTGGAATCACTTTTATTGTTGTTGGACTTATGTCCTTCGGTTTCCTGTCCTTTTCCGGAATCCAGATGTAGGTGTATCGGGCGTTATTTGACGTCACTTGTTAGAGAACAGTCAAACTATGGGAAGTGAAAGACCATGGTTGAAATAATACTCGGTGTAGTAATGTTTACCGGCGTGGTTCTTGCGCTGTGTGTGTTCATTCTGCTTGCCCGGGCTAAACTTGTCCCGAGCGGCGAGGTGAGCATTGAAATTAATGGTGATCCGGAAAAGACTCTTGAAGTCAGACCCGGAGCTAAATTGCTTGGCGCGCTGGCTGAAAAGGAAATCTACGTTCCATCCGCATGCGGTGGCGGTGGTTCCTGCGGACAGTGCAAATGCAAAGTCCATGAAGGCGGTGGTGATATTCTGCCCACGGAAACTTCACATATAAGCAAGCGTGAAGCCCGTGAAGGAGTCCGCCTCGCCTGTCAGGTAAACGTCAAGCAGGACATGAAAATAGAAGTCCCGGCTGAAATCTTTGATATCAAGAAATGGGAATGCACGGTTAAATCCAACATTTCCCGCGCTACTTTTATTAAAGAACTCACCCTTGAGCTTCCGGCAGGAGAAAATGTTGACTTCCGCGCCGGTGGTTACATCCAGATCGAAGCTCCGGCTCACACTATCCACTACAAGGATTTTGAAGTCGGCGAGAAGTTCAAGGAAGACTGGGATAAATATAACCTCTGGCGTTATACGTCAGTAGTTAAAGAACCGATCATCAGGGCTTATTCAATGGCAAACTATCCCGGTGAAAAGGGTATCATCATGCTTAATGTGCGTGTATGCCCACCACCGCCGTTTGCTCCTGATGCCCCTCCCGGACAGATGTCCTCGTTCATATACGGTCTAAAACCCGGTGACAAAGTTACTATTTCAGGTCCTTACGGCGAGTTCTTTGCCCGTGATACTGATGCTGAAATGATCTTTATCGGCGGTGGTGCAGGTATGGCTCCTATGCGTTCACATATCTTCGACCAGCTGAAACGTCTGGATACAAAACGTAAGATCAGCTTCTGGTACGGTGCCCGCAGTCTGCGTGAGATGTTCTATGTTGATGAGTTTGACAAACTTGCCGAAGAGCATCCCAACTTCAGCTGGCATGTTGCTTTGTCCGATCCACTTCCTGAGGATAACTGGACAGGCAGTACCGGATTTATTCATCAGGTCTTGTATGATAACTATATTAAACAGCATCCCGCACCTGAAGATTGCGAATTCTATATGTGCGGACCGCCGATGATGGCTTCTGCCGTTGTTGATATGCTGATTTCGCAGGGCGTTGAAAGAGAAAACATCATGTTTGATGATTTCGGCGGCTAATACGGAAAAAGTCTATATGTGGTAAATATACGGGCCGGGATTTTACCCGGCCCGTGAAAGTAACAATCAGTTTTGATGGGTTTGAGAAAGGGAAGTTTATGAAGATGTTGCCGGGAATATTCCGAAGCTGGTTTGTCCTGCTTGCTTTTATCCTAGTGCTTGGTGGCTGCAGTGACGGGTCAAAACCAGTGAGACTCAAAGGAAAAGCGATAGGAACATATTATTCTGTTGTCGCTTACGGAGTTCCGCAGGGAATCTCCGCTGATGATTTGAGTAAAGGGATTGATAAGGTCGTTTCAGACATAAACTCGGTAATGTCACTTTTTGAAAAGGATTCGGAACTTTCACGTTTTAATGCCTACCAGAAGTCGGACTGGTTTCCGGTTTCGGCAGAAATGGAAAAGGTTGTTCAGACGGCGAAAGATGTTAACAGGGAAACCGGGGGAGTTTTTGATATAACAATTGCCCCTCTGGTCAATTTATGGGGATTCGGACCGGATAAACGGCCTGAAAAAATTCCGTCGGAAGCTGAAATTAAAACAGCAATATCTGAAATGGGATCACAGTATATTGAAACCCGTTTACAACCTCCGGCAATACGCAAACTAAATCCTGATATTACACTGGATTTAGCTGCAATAGCCAAAGGGTATTGTGTTGATAAGGTCAGCAACTGGCTTGAAAAACAGGGCGTAACCGCTTCTATGGTTGAAATAGGCGGAGAAATAAGAACCAGAGGTATGAAACCGGATGGTTCTCTATGGCGGATAGCTGTGGAGAAACCGGTAAGCATGGAACGCTCGGTGGAAGCTGTTATCGCTTTTACTGATAAATCAATGGCAACCTCGGGTGATTACCGCAACTATTTTGAGGATGGCGGAATTCGGTATTCCCATATCATCGACCCGACAACAGGGCGTCCGATTTCCCATAAACTTGTTTCAGTGAGTGTTATGGACGACACCTGCATCCGCGCTGATGCTCTGGCCACGGGACTAATGGTTCTCGGACCGGAGAAGGGCGTTGAATTTGCAAAAAAAATGAATCTGCCTGCGTTTTTCATCGTGAAGACTTCTGACGGGTTCGCTGAGTTCGTAACAGGGAATTTCCCCAAACATGAAAAGTTAAATTAAGGGGTACTTCTATGACGACACTTATGCTGACAGCTATAATTTTTGTGATTGCCTTTGCCGGTCTGGCTGTAGGAATCATTTTTAAACGCGGTTGTATTCGCGGTTCATGCCATGGCAGTATTCAATCAGGTGATGGTTCGGGATGCAGATGCGGGAAATACGATTTCGATAAGAAATGCAATGATAAGAATAATTCACCGAGGCCGTTTTTATAAAGCGACCGGGAGAAAAATATGACCCAGGTTCAAACTGCAAAGGATGTGATAGAGCAGACAAAAGCTTTTCACCATAAATTAAGTTCGTTCTACAAGAATCTCGCTGAGTCGGTTGAAAAAGAAAGAGTCAAGCTTGTTCTGGAATATATGAGTCGGCATCAGGAAAATATAGCCTGCATCATGGCAGATTATGAGTCAGAAGTTTCGGAACGCGTTCTAAATACTTGGATGATGTTCGCAGCCAAGGAATGTGACCTTAGTCCGTTTTTTGATGCTGAACTCAAAGAAGATATGACCGCTCAGGAAGCTATTGAAGTAGCAATAAAAGTTGACGGATGTATTCTTGATACCTACAAGGCCATGCTTGGTAGGGAAGTTCCTGACGATGTCAGTTCTGTTTTTGAGGATCTTCTTAAACTTGAGGAACGTGAAAAAATTAAAATGGCTAAAGCCGCTCTCAACATTGAGACCTTGTAACCAGATATAATTCTGATAATCTCTATTTCAGAGTCTGAGTCCCCTGTTTTGTTTTAAAAGCAAAGCAGGGGATTTATTTTTTGAAAGAAGCCACCATGAATTGGAATTTGTTGACCAAAATTAATTATTATGTGCATAATGGTTATAGGACTGTTTTCTTAGGTGTGAAGTCTGGTTCTCAGAAAATCAAAACAGGTGGTGGCTGTTATGGATTTACTGAAAAAATTTTCTCCGGTGATTGTTGCTATTCTCATTGCCTTGATTCCTACTCCGGAAGGCTTGCAAGCGGATGCATGGTATTTTCTCAGCATTTTTATCGGAGTGGTCGTGGGCCTTATAGTTGAACCTGTTCCAGCTGCTCTTGTGGGACTTATAGGAGTCTCAACCGTTGCCATGCTCGGTCTTGTTGCTCCCGGTGCGACAGCAAACCGCAACTGGGCCTTGTCCGGTTTTTCCAATGGAGTCATCTGGCTTATTTTTTCGGCCTTCATGTTTGCCCTCGGCTATCAGAAAACAGGTCTTGGAAAAAGAATCAGCCTGCTGTTGATAAGATACCTAGGAAAAAACACCCTTGGACTGGGCTACGCCGTAGCTTTTTCAGACCTGATCCTGTCCCCGTTCATGCCGTCAAATACAGCAAGAAGTGCAGGGACAATCTATCCCGTAGCCAGTAATATACCGCCAATGTTCGGCTCATACCCTGATAATGAACCCAGAAAGATGGGCGCATATCTTACATGGGTCGCATTTGCTTCTACATGCGTTACCAGCTCCATGTTTTTAACCGCCCTTGCTCCAAATCTTCTGGCTGTGGACATGTTTGCTCAGGGAACCGGGCATACCATTCAGTGGGGTGAATGGGCCAAAACCATGATACCGGTGATGCTTCCGCTGTTCATCATAACTCCGTGGCTGGCCTTTGTTATCTATCCGCCAACGCAGAAACATTCTCCCGAGGCTCCAAAGTGGGCTGCTCAAGAACTCTTGGAAATGGGAAGTATCAGCCGAAAAGAGCTGATGATGCTGGGCTACGCCGTTGTTGCTTTGTTTTTCTGGATATTCGGTAAAGAAATAGGTGTAAACGGAACCGTCGCCGCTGTGTTTGTGCTTTCACTGATGGTCCTTAGCGGTATCATCACCTGGGAGGATGTTATCAGAAACAAAGGCGCATGGAATGTTCTGGTGTGGTTTGCCACACTTGTTTCCATGGCCAGCGGCTTGAAAAAAACAGGTATCCTTAAGTGGATAGGTGATCTTGTCTCAATCTATCTACAGGGATTGCCACCCGGTACTGTAGCTATTCTGCTTATCGTTTTGTTTTTTGTGCTGCATTACTTTTTTGCCAGCACAACAGCTCATACCACAGCACTTCTGCCACTTTTTATAGCTATAGCCTCACCGATGATTTCACCGGAAATCATGCCGAAGCTGACTTTGATGCTGGCTGCATCCCTTGGAGTAATGGGAATAATCACTCCCTATGCAACAGGCCCTGCTCCTATCTGGTATGGCGCGGGATTCATCAGTCAGGCCAGATGGTGGGCTTTAGGTGGGATTTTTGGATTGATCTATCTGGGCTCTATGATTGTAGCGACAATATTTTATATTTAGTCAATTGGTCCTGCTGCCATTCTAAACTGGAATCAGCCTTGACTGCCGTGTCGGAAGCGGCGGTCAAGGCTGATTCTACCGGCTTGGCAAGCTGGACTAATTTTTTAATGTCTTAACGTGGAACCAATCTGGAGATCACTCCAACCCGTGCGGATTGCTTGATCAGTTCGAGACGTATGATCCGTCGCAGGTGGACAAGTGGATTGAGAAAGAGAAAGAGCTGTAAAACATAGAATCTCTAAAATGAAAGACCCACCGGTTTTCAGGTGGTCTTTTGGGTTTTCTGAGTCCAGACTATTTGTGGTTAAACCTTAGGAGAACAGGGTGTCAATTTAACCTTTATTAAACTCTAGATCGACAGCTAATTAGCTCGCTGAGATTGTTCACGTTGTGTATACTCTAGATGGACTTGTCCCCCGATGTCTCTCAAGCTACCCACCTTAAAAACGCTGCTCAGTGGTCCAATAAAGTGGCCTCATTTCTCATTGTTGTCTCTTGAGCTCTTGAATTAGATGGGTGAAAGGTGTACCAGATTTAGGTTATTTGTGCTCACGTTGAATATGACTTATTTTCAACCCTAGATTATTATGCAACTGTCTGAAAAATATAAAGAATATTTCTACACTTCTGCGTTGTTAGAAATTTATGAGTCTAAGGTTAAGCCTAAGTCTGGCCGGGGGCTTGATAGGATGTCAATTGTTGATTTTGACCGGAAAAAAGAGTTTCATTTTTCAGTAATCAGCTCGAAGTGCATAAGTGGGACTTATAAGTTTACACCCTACTTGCAGAAGCTAATCGTAAAATCTGCCTGCGAACGCCCTCGGATGATTTCTATACCCACCGTGCGCGATAAAGTGGTCTTAACAACTCTTAACAGAATTTTGCAGGACGTAATGCCGGATTTCGTTAATCGCGAACACCCTAATCTTAAAATAAGAAATCTATCAGACTATATGGGAGGCTCTGGAACTTGCGGGAAAAAGTTGTCTTTAAATAGGATAGATATTAAAGGTTTTTATGATAATTTGAACCGTGACAGATTGAAAGATATACTTCGCACTAAAATGAATGATGATGCGTTGGTTAGTTTGCTGTTGAAGGCTATCAATAATATCTCTGTACCCAACGGATATCATAAGGAAGAAAGGTCAAAATACAAGGAGTCGCAGAAAAATGGAGTCCCTCAAGGGCTGCCAATATCGAACATCCTTGCTGAGGCGTATTTAGAAGAGTTTGATGCGGTTTTGACGCGCTCTTCAAACTATTATGATCGGTATGTCGACGATATAGTTGCCATCACAGATGTTGATGATTTTGAGGAGCAGTGTTTGGAGCTGTTTTCGGAGTTGAGGCTTGAATTGAATGTAGAAAAATCAAGTTTTGACTGCAGCTTGAACAATCTTGATTTTCTTGGGTATAAATTTGTTAATGGGTACGTATCTGTTAGGGATAGCTCTTTCGAGAGATTCTTGCGGTCTATTTCGATGATGTTTGTTCGTTTGAGAAAGGCGATAGGAATAGATAGACGAAAAGAAAAACTAAGGCAGCTTGGTATCGAGAATATTGAGGCGGCTTTTATTGAAGATTTAAATGTCAAGATTAGTGGAGCCAGATTTAAAAGCAAAAGATATGGTTGGATACAGTACTTTTCTGAAATCAACGACATGAGTAAATTAAATATTATAGATAGTCATGTGGCCCGTGAGTTGGGCCGATGCTCTTTTTTTAGAAGCCTTCCAAAAGTTAAAAAGGCTACTCGCGCGTATTTCGAATTGAAATACAATTGGCGCGACTCGGAGTATTTTTTTGACTACGAAACAGATGATATAGAAGTAAAGCACAGGTGGTTAAGAAGGCGTGGGCTAGCAAAAGTTTCTTTTTCCACCGACGAAATCGATCGGCTTTATGACTATCATGTAGGAAAATTTCTTAATCAGATGGAGACTGATTTGGGAGTTGATTACCATATTTAGGAGGGGAGGGGCTTAGGCCATACCCGCTGCCAAGTTCGCTTGGTATCGGCTAATCTAATCTAATCGCTTAATTGCTGCGAGTCGAAAGGGGGGAGGCCCCGAGTAGACTGGATCCCCTAGCTTGAAGAGCTTAAGGTGGGAAATAACTTTAAATTTAGCACTCCCCTCCTTCTAATTTGGAGCAAAAATGAATTTTATTAAATCTCTAGATGACAAGGTTTGGATGACTGCTAAGGCTCGCTATAATGCCTCAGCTCGTCTTAATAAAAAACACCAAGCATTGACTTTTACCATCTCTTTCCTTTCGGTTGCGCAAATTGTACTTACCTTCTGCATGTTGGTTGATATCTGTTTCGGTTTTCCAGAAAAGGTTCTCATGTTTATAGCTATGACTACCTCGGTGATGATCTTAGTTATTGCCAACCAGTCTGCTTTGGGCTCTCTGTTGATAGAGTCAGAAAAATTGCATCGGTTTGGCATTAAATTCCAGTCCCTCTATGAGGAAATTTCCCTTTATATTAAGTTGGATAAGGCCAATAAATCTGTTGAGGAGGGGTTTCAACAGAGGTATTCACAGCTGCTTCGAGAGGCAGATATTAATCATCTAAAAATTGACGAAGAGTTGGTTAAGGCTGAAAGAAAATCTTTCGAACTCAATCCTATTTGTGCTTTATGGATTAAGTTTAAAAATCTTGTGGCAATTTATTTGTCATCATTTCTCTACTTGGCCATCCCCTTAGGCCTGCTGTGGGGCGCAAGTTGGTTAAAATAGCATTGGTGGGGGGAGAGTGTGAACACTTGCCTGTCCTTGAACTTGCTACACCAAGTTACTACAGTAGAACTAGCCGTTGCTGCTGTGACTTGCTGAAAAACAGACCGTTGGGCTCTTTTTGATTCTGGCGTAACTGCCTGAAACAAGAATCGAAAATGAGGAAGATTCTGGAAAGCGTGTGTGGGCTAACGTCCACCGGAGGTTTAACCCTTCTCCTCTCCGCCACAATGACAACAAAGTCCCTCTAAAATTAGAGGGACATCATACCTATTTCGCTACCACTAATTCAGCTGACTGAGAAATATACATCCCAGAACCTCCCCCTTGCACTCAATTTATATCAACCGCGCATATCAAATCCTGCCGACGGAATGTGCTTATATACCATTGATATTATAGCTCATCTTTCCAGAACGTGGCTAACACAACTCGCCTTTCAGCATTCTAAACTGGAATCAGCCTTGACTGCCGTGTCGGAAGCGGCGGTCAAGGCTGATTCTACTTGGGAGAACGATGGGATAGATCAGGATAAATGTTCTCCACTGCTGAGTTTGATAAATTCACTTCTCGTAAGCGGTCGTTTCAACCTGCTTGAAAGCTGTCTCACTGCCATTGTCAGGGCTGTAATATCTTTGGGATCATTTTCAACACCGCAGTCTTTAAGGGCTGATTTCACCGCGGCTTTTCCGCTTTTACCACCAACGGCAAGCTTGCGGGATATGCCGACTGATTCAGGCTGATAAGGCTCAAAAAGTTCGGGTGATTTGCTTAGAGCGTGTGTATGCAGGCCGGATTCACAGGCAAAGATATCTTCACCCACAACAGCCTTGGTTCTGGGAACCACAACTCCTGCTTCTAATGCAACCATGCTGCATAAGGCTTTTATTTTCTGTGTGGAATATCTTTTTTTACCACAGCGCAGGGCCAGATATGCGGCCAGTTCTTCCGTTGCGGCTATACCGGAGCGTTCCCCGATACCAAGCACAGAAACATCAGCATAATCAGCACCACATTCAAGAGCTGTAACCGCGTTGGCCGTAGCCATGCCGAAGTCATCGTGACAATGAACAGCCGTATCTATTTTTACGTGGTTACGAAATGTTTCAATCAACTTTTCCATGCTCTTAGGAGTCAGTTGTCCGAGAGAGTCAGAAAGCCTTATGCGGGAAGCTCCACAATTTTTGGCATGTGCTGCAACCGTTAAAGCAAAATCAGGATCAGCTCTGGAGACGTCCTCCATGCCGACTGAAACATATTCAATTCCAAAGGCTTTAGCTGTTCTGATAGCTGATGAAAGACGGTGCAGAAGTCCGTTGCGGTCAAGTCCAAGTCTCTCTTCAATATGCAGATCAGAAACAGGAACACCAATATTAACCCTGTCTATAGGCAGTTTAGAAGCCTTCATAATATCGGCCTCCCTGCATGGTGTCCAAACACTCAGGTAAGTGTCTTTTGAAATGTCTTTTATATATTCAGCAAGAGTGCCGAGATTATCCTGTCCTATCCATCCCAGCTCTATTTCGTCTATTCCGACTTCAGCCAGACCCGCAGCAATTTTTTTGCGGGTGGACAGATTGAAATATGCGCCGAAAAGCTGAGCTCCTTCACGCAGTGTAGTATCTATAAGCATTGTCCAGGCTCCTTATTAGCAGTTAATCTGTAAATATTTAGAAGCAGGAATAATGCCAAAGGATCAATACTATATAATAGGGGCTAACTCTCTGAATTTAAAATGTATTTATATTGGTTATAATGAATACCAAAATGTAGGTTAATACACTTTTGAATTGTATTTTCGTAACAAGATACACTTTTGAAATTCTGAAAAAAATCGCTGTCATATTTTAAATATTTAATAAATATAGTATGTTATGTAGTGTATTCAGTTTTGGCACGGCAATTGCCCTATAGCCTTCATCATACGAACAAAATCCATGATGGAGGATTATCATGAGAAAGGTAGCAATCTACGGTAAAGGCGGAATCGGTAAGTCCACAACAACTCAGAACACAGTAGCAGGCCTGAGCACAATGGGCCGTAAAGTAATGGTCGTCGGATGTGACCCTAAAGCTGACTCAACCAGACTTCTTCTTGGTGGTCTTGCTCAGAAGTCCGTTCTCGATACCCTTCGTGAAGAAGGTGAAGATGTAGAACTCGAGGATATCCGTAAAAAAGGTTTCGGCGACACATGGTGCGTTGAATCAGGCGGACCTGAACCTGGAGTAGGTTGTGCTGGCCGCGGTATCATCACCTCGATCAACATGCTTGAAA
This sequence comes from Maridesulfovibrio bastinii DSM 16055, assembly GCF_000429985.1. Taxonomy (NCBI): domain Bacteria; kingdom Pseudomonadati; phylum Thermodesulfobacteriota; class Desulfovibrionia; order Desulfovibrionales; family Desulfovibrionaceae; genus Maridesulfovibrio; species Maridesulfovibrio bastinii. The sequence goes on along the minus strand of NZ_AUCX01000006.1, from coordinate 195,100 downwards.
GCCTCGGTGCTTATGAAGAAAGCGAAGGCCTTGACTATGCCTTCTACGATGTTCTCGGTGACGTTGTTTGTGGTGGATTCGCAATGCCTATCCGCGATGGTAAAGCAGAAGAAATTTACATTGTCTGTTCCGGTGAAATGATGGCCATGTATGCAGCTAACAACATCTGCAAAGGTATCATGAAATATGCTCAGTCCGGTTCAGTTCGTCTTGGTGGTCTCATTTGTAACTCCCGTAATGTTGATAACGAAAAAGAAATGATCGAAGAGCTCGCTAAAAAAATCGGAACTCAGATGATCTACTTCGTACCCCGTGACAACGATGTTCAGCGCGCAGAGATCAACCGTAAAACAGTAATTGAATGGAACGATCAGGTTCCTCAGGCAGAAGTCTACAAAGGCCTCGCCAAGGCTATCGACGAAAATGAAATGTTCGTCGTCCCCACTCCTCTCGAAATTGAAGACCTTGAACAGCTCCTTCTTGACTTCGGTCTCTTGGAAGTTGCTTAACCCCCAATTGCATAACGATAAACCACAGGAGAATGTGAGATGATGATCATGGTGAGAGCTATTGTAAGACCTGAAAAAGCAGACGCTGTACTCGCTGCCCTCATGGACAACGGGTTCCCGGCCGTAACCAAATACTCCGTAGCCGGCCGCGGTAAACAGCGCGGTATCAAAATCGGTGAAGTTACTTACGATGAAATTCCTAAAACCATGCTGGTAAGCGTTGTTAAGGATACAGATAAGGATTTCGTAATCAATACTATCATGGACGCCGCTCGTTCAGGTTCCAAGGGTGCTTTTGGTGACGGTAAGATTTTTGTGAGTGAAGTTGAAGACGTTTACACCATCAGCTCCGGTATCAATGAAGCCGCTTCCGCCGAGGAGGATTCTTGATGAAAGAGATTATCGCAATTGTGCGCATGAACATGATGGGACGCACCAAAGCCGCACTTACCGAAGCTGGCGTAGATGCTTTCTTTGCTCATGAAGCACAGGGTCGCGGACAAGGGTTCGTGAACAAAAAGGTCTTGGAAGGAGCGGAAGAAGGATATGAGGAAGCCGCCGCAGTTCTGGGCGAAAAAGGCAAACTCTATCCCAAAAGAATTGTAACAGTAGTTGTCCCTGATCCAATGGTGGATGACGTTGTTGAAGCCATTATAGCAGCAAATAAGACCGGAAAGCCCGGTGATGGAAAGATTTTTGTCACACCCCTTAAAGATTCAGTTCGCGTAAGAACCGGGGAAGCTGGCGAAAAGTCCATAGTCTAGGGAGAAGACCATGACCATGACAAAGAATAAGGCACAGTGGAACCCCACGGATATCAAGGAGGAACTCCTTAAGAAGTATCCGCCTAAGGTAGCCCGTAAACGTGCCAAGCAGATAATGATCAATGAAGCTCTTGAAGCCGGAACCCCGCCGGAAATCGTAGCAAACGTACGTACCATTCCGGGAATTATCACCATGCGCGGCTGTACTTATGCAGGCTGTAAGGGTGTTATCATGGGACCCACACGCGATGTTGTAAACATCACCCACGGTCCTATCGGATGCGGTTTCTATTCATGGCTTACACGCCGTAACCAGACTGATGCAGGTGCTGACGGCGAAAACTACATGACCTACTGCTTCTCCACCGATATGCATGACAAAGATATCATCTTCGGTGGTGAAAAGAAGCTGGAAGCAGCAATTCAGGAAGCTTACGACCTGCTGCATCCCAAGGGCATCTGCATTTTCTCAACATGCCCCGTAGGACTCATCGGTGACGACGTTCACGCCGTTGCCCGCAAAATGAAAGAAAAATTCGGTGACTGCAACGTATTCGCCTTCTCCTGTGAAGGATACAAGGGTGTTTCTCAGTCCGCAGGTCACCATATCGCCAACAACCAGATTTTTACAAACCTCGTAGGTGAAAACAAGGTTGCCCCCGAAGGTGAATATAAAATTAACCTTCTTGGTGAATACAACATCGGTGGTGATGCTTTTGAAATCGACCGTATCCTTAAAAAATGCGGCATAACAAACATCGCAACCTTTTCCGGAAACTCAAGCTACGACCAGTTCGCTTCGGCTCAGCATGCAGATTTAAGCTGCGTTATGTGTCACCGTTCTATCAACTACGTAGCTGACATGCTTGAAACCAAATACGGTATTCCGTGGATCAAGATCAACTTTATCGGAGCTGAAAGCACTGCCAAGTCACTGCGCAAAATCGGTGCATACTTCGGTGAGAAAAAGCTCATTGACAGGATTGAAGAAGTTATAGCTGAAGAAATGCCCGCAGTTGAGGAAGCAGCTAAGAAAGCTCTGCCCACTACCAAAGGCAAAAAAGCAATGCTCTTCGTTGGTGGCTCCCGTGCTCACCATTATCAGGACCTCTTTGCTGAACTCGGCATGAAGACTCTTTCTGCCGGTTATGAGTTCGCACACCGTGATGACTATGAAGGCCGTCGCGTAATCCCTGATATCCAGGTTGATGCTGACTCCCGTAACATCGAGGAAATCGAAGTTACTGCCGATCCGGAACTTTATAATCCGCGTAAGTCTGAAGCCGAAATGAAATCTCTGGAAGACAGCGGCTTCAAGTTCAAAGAATACGAAGGCATCAACAAGGATATGGATGAAGGTACCATCGTTATCGATGACCTGAACCAGTACGAAGCTGAAAAGCTTGTTGAACTCCTCAAGCCGGATGTTTTCTGCGCAGGTATTAAAGAAAAGTATTCCATTCAGAAACTTGGTGTCCCCATGAAACAGCTTCACAGCTATGACTACGGTGGACCTTACGCAGGATTCAAGGGCGCAATCAATTTCTATGAGGAAATGGACAGACTTCTTGGAAGCAAGGTCTGGAGCTACATGAAGGCCCCCTGGCAGGAAAATCCTGAACTCACAGCTACATTCGTGTGGGATTAATCAGGAGGTATAGATATGTTACTTAGACACACACCAGTAGAAATAAAAGAACGTAAAGCCCTGACTATCAACCCGGCCAAGACTTGCCAGCCTATCGGCGCAATGTATGCGGCTCTCGGAATTCACGGCTGTCTTCCCCATAGTCACGGATCACAGGGATGCTGTGCTTATCACAGATCCACTCTGACAAGGCACTATAAAGAGCCTATCTCCGCTTCAACCAGCTCCTTTACTGAAGGTGCATCAGTTTTCGGCGGACAGGCCAACCTCGTGCAGGCACTCAACAACATCTTCAATGTTTATGACCCGGAAGTTGTTGCTGTGCACACCACCTGCCTCTCTGAAACCATTGGTGACGACCTTAACCAGATTCGCATCAAGGCAGAAAAAGATGGCAAGCTGCCCAAGGGTAAATACATGATCGGTGCGCCTACTCCAAGTTATGTAGGTTCACATGTAACAGGTTTCAGCAACATGGTTAAGGCCATGGCTCAGATGGCTGAACCCACCGACAAAAAGAACGGTAAAATCAACCTCATCCCCGGTTGGGTAGAGCCTTGCGATATGGAAGAGCTCAAACGCATAGCCGCTTTGATGGATATTGATATTACTATGTTCCCTGATACTTCCGGTATTCTTAACGGTCCCTTGACCGGTGAATACAAGATGTTCCCTGAAGGCGGTGTAACTGTCCAGGAACTTATAGAATCAGCTCAGGCTACTGCAACAATAGCTCTTGGTGAATGGTGCTCTGCCGATGCCGCTCGTTGGCTCGACTCCAAGCATAAAGTTCCCTGCTCTATTCTTGATATGCCTTTCGGTCTTGCTGCTACAGACCGTTTTGTAAACGTAATGCGTACTGTTGCCGGTGTCAGCGTACCTGATGCCATCACCCATGAAAGGGGACAGCTTGTCGACTTCATCTCCGACATGCACCAGTACTTCTATCAGAAGAGAGTAGCTATCTTCGGTGATCCTGATCAGCTGATCTCCATGTGCGAGTTCCTGCGCTCTATCGATATGTACCCGGCTTACGTTGTAACCGGTACTCCCGGTAAGAAGTTTGTAAAACGCATTCAGGAAATCTGCTCAGATATGCCTTTCGAAGTAAAGGTTAAAGCTGAAGGCGACATGTTCCTCATGCATCAGTGGATCAAAAATGAGCCTGTAGACCTGCTCATCGGTAACTCCTACGGCAAGTACATTGCCCGTGACGAAGACATTCCGTTCGTACGCTGGGGCTTCCCCATCCTCGATCGTCAGGGTCATCAGTACTTCCCGACAGTAGGTTACAAAGGCGCTCTGCGTCTGCTCGAAAAATTCGTCGGAGTACTTCTCGACCGTAAGGATCGTGATTCTCCCGAAACATCCTTCGAGCTCGTCCTTTAATACAATAAATACTGCCTGCGGCCTAAGCGCCGCAGGCAGAACAAACTTTCCGAAACTTACCGGAGCAGCACGCAATGAAATCTATGGATACCGTAAATTCACCCTGTTTTAATCCCGACACCAGAGGTGCGCTGAGCAAAATTCATCTCCCCGTCGCCGGGATTTCATTTGCGAAAACAAAATATGAAGTTTCCCAGCCCAAGGGAAAAGTCGTGATGCCCGAGTATGCTTTCAACCTTCTTGAAAATTTTATTAAAAGCTCAAGCCTCCCGAAGATGGTTTCAATTTCAGGCCCGGGAGATCCCATGGCAGACCCGGTTAAGACTATTAAAACCCTGTCACTTGTAAGGGAAAGTCACAGCGACATTCCTCTTTGTATCACAACTCTGGGTTTTAATATTGAAGACTGGATAGACGAGCTTAAAAAAATGGATCTCTCCCATGTGACCATTTTCATGGAAGCCGCTACAGCTGCTACAGCTGAAAAAGTGTATGCCTGGATCCGTCCCGGCAGGAAGAACCTGTCCATCACCAAAGGGGCCGAACTGCTTGTGGCTGCACAGGAAAGCGCAGTCAGAAAGCTTAAGGAAGCCGGGATAAAAGTAAAGGTTAATACAATACTTTATCCTGAAACTTTTGAAGAAATTGAAGCAATAGCCGAAAAAGCCGCGGAATACGGCGCTGACATTATGTCGATAATTCCATGGAAGGCAGAAGACGAAGAAGCTGACTGCGGGACTGAAAGGCTGAACAAGGCCACAGAGCTTGCTGAAAAATTTATTGAACTGGTTCCGGCACCCCAAGGGTGTGAAAATGATCTTGATTTCAGCTCCGAAAAGGCTGCTATGCCAACTCCGAGCGCATCAAGACCTAATGTAGCCGTTGTCAGTTACGGTGGCATGGAACTGGATCTGCACCTTGGTCACGCAACAAAAGTAATGATTTACGGAAAGCGTGAAGATGGTCTTCCCTGTCTTAAGGAAGTTCGTGAAGCCCCTAAACCCGGTGGCGGTGAAAAGCGCTGGGAAGATATGGCCTCTATTCTTGATGATTGTTTTGTTTTGCTGGCAGCGGCAGCAGGAGAAAAACCGCGCGAGATCCTGGATCGCAGTGGTTTAGCTGTAATGACTTTCCAATCCGAAGTCGAAGGGGCTGTTGATGTCCTTTTTGGTGGAGGAAAAAAAGGCAAATGCAAGAAGTAGTTAACCAATTTTGACAACAATCTAAGGAGAAATAACATGGCTACACCTCAAAGAATGATCATCTGCTGTCAGAGCTTTAGAGCTGCAGGAGAGCCCAAAGGTATCTGTCATAAGTCCAGCGATGGTTTTTTGCAGTATATCGAGGAAGAAGTCATCGACCGCGGTCTTGATGCAATTGTTGTAGGCTCAACCTGTCTTAAACAGTGTGAGTCCGGTCCCATCATGGTTATTCAGCCTGAGAACTGGTGGTTCAAAGGTGTGGATAGCGAAGAAAAGATCGATGAAATTCTTGATGGCCTTGAGGACGGGGAGCCATGTGCGGACTACCTGCTCAGCTAGAACGGGAACAAAGGTCCGTATCGGTAACAATACGGACCGCTTCCGCTGATGACCTAGGCGGAATGGTTGAGATTCTAGAACAGCTTTTCAGTATTGAGGAAGATTTTAAGCCGGATAGAGGACTTCAGATTAAGGGGTTGAAACTCCTTTTAGAAAATAATTCAGGCTGCCTGCTGGTGGCAAAATCCGGTGAAAAAGTAGTTGGAATGTGCAGTGGACAGATTCTTATTTCGACAGCGGAGGGTGGTCCCTGTCTTATGATGGAAGATCTGGTTGTTCATGAAAATTACAGAGGACACGGCATAGGAACAAGACTGATTGAACGTCTTGAAAGGTTTGCGAACAGCAGGGAAATTTCAAGGGTGCAACTGCTGGCAGATCGCAACAATACACCCGCATTAAAGTTTTATGAAAAAAACGGCTGGAAGACCACCAGCCTAATATGTCTTAGAGAAAGGATCTAAGAAGGGGAAAACGCCATGAGTAATACCATCCTTGAAGAAAGAAAAGACCAGATAATCAGAACCGGAAGCGGAAAAAGCGCCATTGACATGGCCTGCAACAGGCAGTCACTTGCCGGTGCAGTCAGTCAGCGCGCATGTGTTTTCTGTGGTTCCAGGGTGGTGCTTTATCCGATTGCAGATGCTTTGCATCTGGTACACGGACCAATCGGCTGCGCCGTGTATACCTGGGATATCCGCGGAGCCCTTTCCAGCGGACCGGAAATACACCGTCTTTCTTTTTCCACCGACCTTCAGGAAACTGATGTTATTTTCGGCGGAGAAAAAAAACTTGAGGCTGCTCTGGATGAATTGATTGACCGTCATCATCCGAAAGCCGCATTTGTTTATTCAACATGCATTGTCGGTATCATCGGCGACGACCTTGAAGCTGTATGCAGAAAAATGACTGAAAAGAAAGGAATTCCTGTTCTTCCGGTTATGTCTGAAGGCTTTAAAGGAAGTAAGCGCGAAGGATATCTGGCTGCATGTAAAGCCATGTTTCAGCTTGTAGGAACCGAAGACGTTTCCGATGTCCCGGAAGTCTCGGTAAATATCCTTGGTGATTTCAATATCGCCGGCGAAATATGGATAATCAGAGAATATTTCGAACGCATGGGAGTTAAAGTCGTTGCCAATATCACAGGTGATGGCAGAGTCCGGGATGTAAGGCGCAGTCATGGCGCAGGACTCAACCTCGTGCAGTGTTCCGGTGCAACTCTTGATCTGGCTAAAATGATGGAAGAGAAATACGGCACTCCCTACATCAGGGTTTCCTACCTTGGTGTGGAAGATATGGCTGAATCTCTTTATGCCGTTGCCGATCATTTCAAAGATATAGACCCCGGTATTGTCGAGCGCACCAGCAAGCTGGTTAAGGAAGAGCTGGATAAGCTGCTCCCTGAGCTGGCCCGCATGCGCAAGGACCTGGAAGGAAAGAAAGTCGCAATGTATGTCGGCGGCTCGTTTAAAGCTTTCTCACTGCTGAAAGCCTTCCGTTATCTCGGTATGAAAGTAGTCGTTGTCGGCTCGCAGACCGGAACCAAGGAAGACTACGCTGAACTTGAGAAAATATCTGATCCGGGAACAATCCTTGTTGATGATGCCAACCCTCTTGAGCTCTCTGAGTTCATTAAAGAAAAAGACGTAGATGTCTTTGTCGGAGGGGTTAAGGAACGTCCTATTGCCTATAAAATGGGTGTTGGTTTCTGCGATCACAATCATGAGCGTAAAGAGGCTCTTGAAGGATTTGTGGGAATGCTCAATTTTGCCCGTGAAATACATTCATCGGCAATGAGCCCGGTATGGCAGTTCGTTCCAAGGCGCGCAAACAGGAATAAGGAATCTTTGAAGGAGGCCGGCAATGCTTAAACCAAATTTTGTTTCAACCACCAATGCATGCAAGCTCTGTACACCTCTGGGAGCATCTCTTGCTTTTCGCGGAATAGAAGGAGCCATACCTTTTCTGCACGGTTCACAGGGATGCGCAACTTATATGCGCCGTTACATCATCAGTCACTATCGTGAACCGGTTGATATCGCTTCATCCGCACTCAGTGAAAAGAACGCAATTTATGGCGGAGCCCCTAACCTTAAAAAGGGGATCCTCAACGTCATGAAAAAATATGAGCCAGAGCTTATCGGCGTGGCAACAACCTGCCTCACTGAAACAATTGGTGATGACGTCAAAAGAATACTTTTTGAGTTCCACAATGAATTCGGAGATCTTGATCTTCCTGAAATAGTACATGTTTCCACACCGAGCTATAATGGAACACATACCGACGGCTGGCACGGTGCTGTTAAATCTCTGGCTGAACAGCTTTATGATGAAGACAGCCCCGAAAACAGTTCCATTAATATTCTGCCGAATATGGTTTCATGTGAAGATATCCGTCATTTGAAGGAAATCATGCGTAATTTCGGGGTGAAAGCCACGATACTGCCGGATATTTCAGAGACTTTTGATGGTCCCTCATACGAGGACTATGTAAAAATTCCAACAGGTGGAACTCCTGTGGAGTCTATCAAAAATATGTCCGGCAGCAGAGGAACGATTGAATTCGGACGCTGCCTCCAGAAGGAAAGTGCCGGAACATTTCTGGCTGGAAAAGGTGTGCCCAATCATCGCATAGGCATACCCATGGGTCTTCGTGAATCTGATATATTTTTCGACACTCTTGAAGCTGTCACCGGAAAGGATCTTCCGGAGATTTATGAACAGGAAAGAGGCCGGCTGATTGATGCTTATGTTGACGGACATAAATATGTCTTCGGCAAACGTGCCATCGTCTACGGTGAGGAAGATCTGGTCACCGGTCTTTGTTCATTTCTGGCTGAAATCGGCGTTGATGTGGTTCTTGCAGGGAGTGGTTCCCGCAACCGGGGGCTTGGTGAGGCTGTAAAGGCCGTCACTGACGGAATGGGCCGCACCACCCCCGAAGTTCGGGAAGGTGTTGATTTCCATGACATAGCTGAAGAAGCCGAGTCGCTGAAACCGGATCTCCTGATAGGCCATTCCAAGGGTTACCGCTATGCCAAGGCATGGAATATCCCGCTTATTCGTGTTGGCTTTCCGATCCATGACCGTTTCGGCGGACAGCGTATTCAGACTATCGGATATAAAGGAACTCTTGCTCTTTATGACCGCATTGTTAACGCAGTTCTGGAGAAGAAGCAGAGCGACAGTAAAATTGGTTACGGATACATGTAGTTGTAATAATTAAGTGTAGAAATATATGACAGGAGACCAAAAATGAAAGATTCTTCAAAGCATCCATGTTTTAACAAGTCCAGTGCAGGCTCCTGTGGACGCGTGCATCTTCCCGTTGCTCCCAAGTGCAACATCCAGTGTAACTACTGCAACCGTAAATACGATTGCGTTAATGAATCACGCCCCGGCGTTTCCAGCGGAGTTTTAAAGCCTTTTCAGGCATCCACATATATGGAAAAAGTTCTTGAGGCAGAACCGCGTATTACTGTTGCCGGAATAGCCGGCCCCGGTGATCCTTTCGCAAATCCTGCTGAAGTTCTCGAAACAATGAGACTCCTGGAGAAAGATCATCCTGAACTTATTTTCTGTCTTTCTTCTAACGGCATGAATATTCTGCCCTACCTTGATGATCTCAAGGACCTCGGTGTTTCTCATGTGACCATTACTATCAGTGCTGTTGACCCTGAAATAGGCGCAAAAATCTATTCGTGGGTCAAAGACGGTAATGTTGTCTACAGAGGAATTAAGGGAGCTGAATTACTTCTTGAAAGGCAGCTTGCAGCCATTAAGGGACTTAAAGAACGTGGTATAACTGTTAAAGTTAATTCTATCGTTATTCCCGGAATTAATGATGAACATGTGGTTGAAGTTGCAAAGGTTGTTTCTGAGCTTGGTGCTGATATACAGAACCTCATTCCGCTCAAGCCGACTGAAGATACTCCTTTCCATTCATTTGAAGAACCTGATCATAAAATGATTAACAGGCTCCGCAAGGAAGCTTCGGAATACATAGAACAGATGACTCATTGCAGACGCTGTCGTGCAGATGCTGTCGGCCTGCTCAGCAATGACAAGTCCGGCTGTCTTTCCGGAACACTTCAGGCCTGTTCAAAACTTACACCGCTTAATCTTGAAGCCGGACGTCCTTTTGTAGCTGTAGCAAGCCGGGAAGGAATGCTCATCAATCAGCATCTCGGTGAAGCAAAGAGCTTTTATATCTGGGGACAGTCCGCAGACGGTTACCGTCTTATTGAAGAACGTCCTGCACCGACTTCAGGTTGCGGGCCCAAACGCTGGGATGAACTGGCAGCAGTGCTCAAAGATTGTCGTGCAGTCCTTTGCGCGGCTGTTGGTGAAACTCCCCGTCTGGCTCTTGAAGAGAGCGGCATAGCCTGTCACGCAATAAGCGGTTTTATTGAAACAGCTCTTGAGGCTGTTTACACAGGCGGAAATATTGAAGCGTTGAGTGGTCGCAGAGGCGGTATCGCCGGAGGATGCTGTACTGGTACAGGCCTTAACTGCGGCTAATAATCAGAACTGGTCGGGGGGAGCTTTGCTCTCTCCTTCTTATAGGGATGGTTGAAGGTAACTCTACATGGCGGGAGTAACTTTCACACATGATAATATCCCATCAGCCTTGGAGCCCGTAATCCTGGTCAGATTACGGGCTCCATAACTTTTTATAGTCGGTTTTATTAATTAAGAAGCAGAAGTTGTATGGCCGGGGTGATATTCTTTGCAGTTACTTTGATGGATGATGCGGATGTATTGCTGTTATTCCCCGCGAATTTAGGCCATGCAGAGTCTGCAAGACCTCCGCAATCTGTAGCTATTTTGTATGCCGTGCCTGAGTATGTTCCTAAGTAGATACTGCCGTCAGCAGTGATAACCGGAGCTGTTCTTAATGTGCCGTCAACATTTGAGGACCAGATTTTTATTCCGTTTCTGAAAGCAAATAATTCACTGGCACCATCAATGAAACTTGCTGCTAAAAAGACGGTTCCATCCGCCGTGGCCACGGGTGTGTTTGAGATCAGATATCTTGTAGAATAGCTGTCATAGCCGGAAGCCTGAGCAAGCTCGTGTCCGAACCTATAGGTCCACAGTAAACTTCCTGACGGATCTACAGTGATGATGTCTGTCATTGTAGTGAAGCAGATGTTGCCGCTGTTATCAATTACCGGCGAATTTACCACATTAATATTTACATTATATTCCCACATTTTATGGCCATCAGCAGTGATAGCTAAAAGTGATCTGCCTCCTCCAACATATATAGTTCCATCTTTGCCTAGAGCCGCTTCTGATATGGAAGTTTCTCCTGATGAAAATATCCATTTCCTTGAACCGGTATTATCCAGTGCTTCGATATCCCCATTATCAGAAAAGCAGTATATTGCTCCGTCTCCGGAAATATTGAGATATGCAACTTTTGAATTAAGGGGAACAGACCATCTAAGATGACCTTCAGGTGATATTGCAAAGAGGGTGCTGTTGCCGGAACTATCCCGCGATGCGAGGTAGATTGTATTATCAGCAGCGAGGGCATACCGTGAATAACTGGATGCGTTGAAATCCCATTTCAAGCTTCCATCAGGATTTATGGCGTAGAATTTATTTTCAGTTGAGCTGATGTATACTGTTCCGTCTTTAGCCACCACAGGTCCCTGACTGTAGTAGTCTGTTGGTCCTGTGGGGTACCCCCATTTTAAATCTCCATTTGGAGTTAATGCTTCAAGCGAAGTTGAATTGTAGAAGTACATAGTCCCGTCAGCAGCAATTGCGGGTGATTTTGAACGAAATTTTGAAAGAGACCCCACGGTCCAGACAGGAGCCCAGTCAATTACAGCATGAGGATCAGTCCCTGCTTTATATTCATCAAGGTTTGAAAGATTGTCACCGTCAGGGTCGGAGTCGGAATCATTGATATTAGGGTCAGTATGATTATCTACTTCCCATTTATCCGGAATTCCATCACTGTCGGAATCTTTTTTAGCTGGGTTTGTGTTTAGATTAAACTCCCTGCTGTTGTTCAGTCCGTCCTTGTCATAGTCGCCTGCGGAATTTTGATTGAGGTTTGAGAAATTTGCATACTCCCATGCATCCGGGAGTCCGTCATTATCTTTGTCGTAGTTGGTTTTCCAATGGGTTCCGCTGTGTTTGGAGTCGCGGCCCTGCATGGGCCATGGTGAATTTGCCGGGCCGTTGCTGGAAGTACTGAAAGAGTAGAGATAAGAATCGTAAGAAGGAATATATAATGTCCCATCCGCAGCAAGGGTCGTGGCGGTGAATCCAATGCCTCTTCCTGTGCTGTCTACACCGGTGAAAGCATGTTCCCTTATTTTTGTCCCGGAAGGACTGATTACATACAAAATGTTATTACATACTGCTAAGTAGATATTTCCGTCAGCACCGATTACCGGGCATCCAAATGCCTGTGCCCACGAACCTGAACTATAGGATGCAAACCCCCACTTTTTATGTCCTTCCGGGGTTAAAGCGAAAAGCTTGTCTCCCGCTACATAAATAGTTCCATCTGCTCCGATAGCTGGTTGTGAGGTAAAAGGTCCGCTATCAGTAAAAGTCCATTTTATGCTGCCATTCGGGGCAAGCGCATAAAATGTATTGGTTGCGTCATATTGAAATGTTCCAAAATAAATAGTTCCATCAGCGCCAATTGCCGGTGCTGCTGTCACCGGATAAGCAGCAGTGAATTTCCATTTCTCGGTGCCATTAGGATTCAGCGCATAAATCTTGTTGCTGCTGGTTGCAAAATATATTGTTCCGTCCTTAGCTATAACCGGGACTGTCGCAACATCACCATCAGGACTGAAAGTCCATTTGGTGGAACCGTCTTTTGGATTGAGGGCATACATGAGACCGCTACCGTCTCCAAATGCGCTTTCTGTACCCGTATAAACAGTTCCGTCACTACCGACAGCAGGGCCGTTATTGTTGCCGATACGAATATTTTTTTTCCAGTTTATTCTACCATTGTGAGTCAGAGAAACCAGTGAAACCTCTGTCCCGAAATAAATATTACCGTCAGGACTTACTGCTGTAGGAGAGTAGGCGCTGTAGTTTGTATAGTATGTCCATTTTACGGTTTTATCAGGATTCAGGGCAATGAGTTTTATAGTTTCAGCATTCTCGTTGGTAGTTCCTAAATATACGGTTCCATCAGTCCCAACAGCAGGGCAGCTGTAGAGCCTCCAGTCAGTTTTAAATTTCCACTTCATGGTTTCAGCAGCTCTGGACTGGCTTGCACAGGCTAAGCATATAATAAATGTAATGATCAGTATAAAATTATAACTACTAAACTTCGACAATGTTGTATCGCTACCCATAATATTCCCCCATTAACTACATTCTAAAGCTCAATAGATGTAATTCAGTATAAAGCCATAACGTTGATTCAAAAGATAATTGCTAAAGTCAGTTCTTTATTTATCTTTAGTTTAGAATGTCAATATATTGCTTAGTTGGGAATTTTGTATGGATATGTTCTGACAGTGCTGTAGGATCAGCCTGAGTAGTGTAGAAGATTCTTAAGGGGTACTTAAAAGGCTCTGTAGGTGAGACTATGGACGGTAAGGTCAAGCCTATCTTCTCAGATCAGCCCGGCCTTCGGCAATCATGCTTTCAAGCTTGTATTTACGCACTCTGTAACCCATCTGTCTGGCAGTCAGACCGAGATCTTCGGCAGCTTTATACTGTATCCAGCCGTTGCGCTCCAAAGCGGAAACAAGTTCTTCACGCTCAACTTCTTTAAGCGATTTATTTTTAGGAGCTTTTACCGGGGGAGTGGCTTCCGGTTTCGGGCGTTCAAGCTGGGCTGCTTCAACAAGTTCAGCAGAAGAATCCAGATTTACATACGATTCCAGAAAGTCGAGGCTGATCATTTCACTTTCGGACATGATTACCAGCCGTTCGATAAGGTTCTGCATTTCCCGGACATTTCCGGGCCAGTCGTATGAAATAAGGGCGTCCAGAGCAGGAGGTGAGAAAAACATTTTGCGACCGTAGTCTTCTGACATTTTCTGCAGAAAATGATTAAGAAGTTTAGTTATATCTTCTTTACGGTCTCTAAGCGGTGGAACCAGAATAGGGAAGATATTCAGACGATAGTAGAGATCAAGCCTGAATTCATTTCTTTCAACAAGCTCTTTTATATCCCGGTTTGTTGCCGCAAGTATTCTTACATCTATAGTTCTGGTGCGGTTTGATCCAAGTCTTTCAAGCTCTTTTTCCTGAAGAACCCGCAACAGTTTTGCCTGTAGATTCATGGGAAATTCGCCAATTTCGTCAAGGAAAATGGTTCCGCCGTCAGCCTCTTCAAATCTGCCCTGTCTCGTACCGGTTGCTCCGGTAAATGCTCCCTTTTCGTAACCGAAAAGTTCTGATTCAAGCAGATTTTCAGGGATTGAGGCACAGTTCACTTTAATGAACGGATGACCGTTCCTTTCGGAAAGTTCATGGATAATTCTGGCGATCAGGGTTTTACCGACACCGGACTCACCAAGAAGCATGACGGTTGCCTTGGTGGGAGATACTTTTTCAATTTTGCGCTGGACTTCAGTCATAGCCGAGCTCTGGCCGACTATATATAAGCCCTTTGATTTTTTGGACACCTGATAGCGGAGTGAAGTGTTTTCCCTTTTCAGAACTTCTTCACGTTTCAATATCTTTTCATTCAGGCTGATGAACTGGCCGATGAGAGTTGCTACAATTTTCAGAAAGTCTATATCTTCTTCAAATTCAATATCATCCTCAAAAAGGCGGTCAACATTCAGAACCCCTATGGGATCACCATGCAGTATAATGGGAACGCCGATAAATGAGGTTGTAGCCCTCTGAAGTTTGCGTGAACCTGTTTTATCAAGAAACAGAGGTTCCTTACTGATGTCAGGTACATAGAAAGGTTCCCCGGTTCTGAAAATTCGACCGGTAACCCCTTCGTCAAGCCGATAGACCCCCCTCTGTTTTTCTTCAACAGTCAAACCGTATGAGGAGGTGATGGAAAGATGCCCGCTGCCTGCATCATGTAAGGTAACGGTGGCCCGCTGCATGCTCAGTTTTTCGGAGAGTATTTTAAGAACTCCGTTAAGAGCTGATTCCAGATTCAGAGCCTGATCAATTACCTGACATATTGCCAGCAGAGCAGATATTTTTAGGCCGCTTAGTGATGATGGCATAGACATTTAGCAAGCAAATTGAGTGCCATTAGACTGTAAAGTAAATATATCTTTAAAATCAGTAGGATAAGAATATATTATTATAAAATATTATTACATAATTGTTAATCTACAAAAACTCTTAGACATAATTGCAAATGTTTATACTAATAGTGTTTGTCCCTGATGGCTTTATATTGCAATATTGAAACTTGGATAAGTCGAACTGTAATAAAGATGAAATAATATTAACAGTTAAACGGCAGCAATGATAGCCCGTAATGTGTTTTTAAAGTTACATTTATGTTCTGTGTATAATTTGTTCTTTGCAGTGTCTTTAAGCTATTTTTAATTTTAAAAGCTGTAAATGGGGCAAAACATCATAACTGATCAATGTTTATGAATTAAAATTAATTAAGTGGTGGTTAAAAAATTTCGCAGTGCGGGATTTTCATTACTTTCAAGGTAAGCAATATGAAGCTCAAGGTCAGGAATTGGACCTGAAAGTTTTTTAAAAATTACTTCTTTTGAAGATCGCATAGACAGGCTTTCCGGAACTATGGATATACCAAGTCCGGCTCGGACAAGGGCCAGAGCTGTATTTTTACTCTCTGCTTCCTGTACAATATCCGGTATAAATCCGGCCTCGGAGAAGATTTTCAGCCATTCATCATATAAGGCACTTTGTATTCTTCGTGGAGCAAAGATAAATTTTTCTCCGGCAAGCTCCGCAATATTGACTGATTTTTTACTCTCAAATCTATGTCCGGCCGGGATTATCAGTGCATAAGACTCTGAATGAAACAAATCATAAGCCAATCCTTCTGTATTATGCCTAAAAAGTCTGACTATCCCCGCGTCAACTGATCCTTTACGAATTTCATCCAGCTGATTGAATGTTTTCATCTCCAGAAGTGAAAGCTTTACTTCGGGATAATCTGTTTTGTAACGACCGATTTTAAGCGGCAGGTCAGTATCAAGTGCCGGGGCAACGTAGGAAAGGGTCAGTGTCCCGGCTCTGCCTTGGGCTGTAGCCTTCAATTTTTCTTCGGCCAGATCAGTAAGTCTGAGAATCCGCCGCGCATCTTCAAGCAAACTTTTGCCTGCGGCGGTAAGAGTCACAGACCTTTTATTGCGGGAAAACAGTTTTGTTTCCAGCTCCTCTTCAAATTTTATAATATGCTGGCTAAGGGGAGGCTGGGACATGTTAAGCCGCTTAGCGGCCTTGCCGAAATGCAGTTCTTCTGCCACTGCAACAAAGTATCTGAGCTGTTTTGAGTCCATTTAATAAGTCGTAATCAATCTTACAGTAATTGAAAAGATATATTTCTCATATTTATCATTCCTGCATATTAATGGAGCCGTCAAATCAATTTAATAAACAGGAGATGTAAATATGTCCGGTAAGATGAAAACTTTGAAGCTCGGTATGACTGATATTGAAGTTTCAGCTCTTGGTTTAGGCTGTATGGGACTTAGTGAGTTTTACGGTGAAGCTTCCACAAAAGAGCAGGCTTCAGAGCTGATCAATTACGCTCTTGATAACGGGGTCAATTTCTTCGATACGGCAGACACATACGGTCATGGACATAATGAAGAACTGCTGGCCTATTCCCTTAAAGGCAAAAGGGATCGGGCCGTCATTGCAACTAAATTTGGTATTGTCAGGAAAAAAGGTGAATACGCCCGTGTACTGGATGGTCGTCCTGAATATGTAAGAAAAGCATGCCATGACAGCCTGAAACGTTTAAACACGGATTATATAGATCTGTATTATATCCACAGGCTTGGTAATGATACTCCGGTAGAAGAAACTGTTGGCGAACTTTCGCGTCTGGTTGAAGAAGGAAAAATAAGAGCTATTGGAATGTCCGAAGTTTCAAAGGAGACTCTGGAAAAGGCCTGCGCTGTTCATCCTGTAACCGCTTTGCAGACAGAGTATTCAATGTTTACCCGTGATCCCGAGCAGGAAATCCTTCCTGCCACCAGAGAAATGGGAATAACATTTGTTCCATACAGCCCTATTTGCAGAGGACTTCTCAGTTCTCAGGCTCCATCATGTGAAGGTGATTCCGATTTCAGGTCCTCCTTGCCTCGTTTCAGCGGTGAGGCTTATGATAATAATCTCAGGATTGCACAGGAGCTGAGTCAGATTGCCGAAAATAAGAAATGCAGCCTTGCACAATTGTCGCTGGCGTGGGTTATGAGTCAGTCTGATAATATAGTTCCCATTCCCGGCACCACAAAAGTTGAGCATCTGAAATCAAATATCGGAGCGGCTGCTGTTGATTTCAGCACCAAGGAAATGAGCGAAATCAACAGTCTCCTTGCTTCACGAATAATAATCGGCCAACGCTATACTGATGAAGGAATGAAGGGCCTTAATGCCTAGATTAACGACTAAAAGACTGCTTAGTATGTGTTGGAAATAATTTTCTAAGGGTCTTGTGAAAATTATAACATCTTTTTTAAAATATATTATGTTGGAGTAAAAAAGTCCCCCGAAAGCGCTCTTTCGGGGGACTTTTATTATCTTAAGCAGATTGAGTAGCGGGTATATTCGCATCCTCGTGTCCACATGACGTGGTTTAGCTGTTTAAACTAAAGGAAGAAATAAACAGCGAAAAGACCGGTCAGTGACATGGTTATTGTATAAGGAAGAGCCAGCTTTACCATTCTTCCGTATGAAAGCCTGATGACAGGAGCCAGAGCAGATGTCAGCAGGAAGAGGAAGGCTGCCTGACCGTTTGGTGTTGCGACACTTGGAATATTTGTTCCGGTGTTGATGGCAACAGCCAGCTTGTCGAAATGCAGCATGAGAGCCTTGGCCTGCGCTGCGGCTGCCTGAGGCAGAGTTGAAAGGACATCGGCACGGGTTAAATGAGGATCAGTAAGCTTATCCATAAGCTGCTGTCCGGTCATACCGATATCAGGGATGGCTCCGAGCATGTGAACAAAGTGAAGCTTGGTTTCAGATATGTAAACTGTTGCAACAAATACGTTATCTGAAATAGATGAAAGCAGTCCGTTTGCTACATAGTATGCTGCAAGCTGATGGCTGCCGTGCATGCTCAGAACAAAATCAATGATGGGTTTGAACAGCTGCTGGTCATGGATAACCGCAACAACTGAGAAGAATACAACCAGCAGAGCGGTAAAAGGAAGAGCTTCTTCAAAGGCTTCACCAAGCTGATGTTCTTCAGTAATACCGGTCATTGAGGTCAGGATGACAATAACTGAAAGTCCGACCAGACCTACAGCGGCAAGGTGGAAAGCCAGTGCGCACACGAGCCAGATACCGGTAATGCACTGGATTACGATTTTTGCTTTTCCTGCTTCGCCGTTCTTTTTTTCCTGCTTTACAGCTGTTTCAAGCAGGTGGGAGCGGATGTTGCCGGGGAGCTGGAATCCGTAACCGAATACATGGAATTTCTCTACCAGCAGACATGTCAGCAGACCTATAATAAGAACAGGAACGGTGACAGGTGAAACTTCTTTGGCAAAAGGCATGAAGTGCCAGCCCATTTCACTGCCGATAAGGAGGTTCTGAGGTTCACCAACGAGTGTACATACACCGCCGAGAGCAGTACCAACAGCACCGTGCATCATCAGGTTGCGCAGGAATCCTCTGAATTCGAGAAGATCCTTTCTGTTCATTTCCTTTACAAGATCATCACTTGCGAGGTTGTGTTCCTCATCAATTTTTTTACCGGAAATGAAGCGGTGGTAAACGTTGTAGAAGCCGTATGAAACAGCCATGATGACCGCGGTAACTGTCAGAGCGTCCAGAAATGCTGAAAGAAAAGCTCCTGCGAGGCAGAACAGGAGTGAAATCGCATACTTTGAGCGAACTCTTGTCAGGATTCTGGTGAACGTGAACTGAAGAAAGTCCTTCATGAAGTGAATACCGGCAACCATGAAAATAAGCAGCAGGATTACTTCAAAGTTTTTAAGAGCTTCTTCATAGACAGTTTCAGCGTTGGTCATTTTTAGAATGATTGCTTCAAAAGCGAGAAGGCCGCCAGCGGGCAGGGGATAGCATTTTAGAGCCATAGCCAGAGTAAAGATAAACTCGGCGATCAGGAGCCATCCTGAGACAAATGGTCCTGCTGTAAAAAGCACAACCGGGTTGAGAATTAAAAAGGCCAGAATTGTTTTTTTGTACCATCCCGGCGCACTTCCAAGGAAATTGCGCCCGTAGGTTTGTGAAAAACCGAGACTCATTGTTTTATACTCCTACTAGTATGCAGTCTTGACTGAATGAAACCGGAAAAATGCACAGGGGCTCTGAGCCCCTGTGCAACTTTCAAGTCTCACTGCTTAAGTATAGGGAAAAGGAAACAGTGCTTGGAGGTTTCTATAAACCTGAGTCAGGATGTGTGCAAGTATCCTAGACTGGCTATAACTCCAATAATAAGCTGGTTAAACTCCGTATAAAAAGACCAGAGCGGATATCATTACGACAAGATACAGAATTGTCATTCCTGCGCCTGACTTGACGTAATCTATTGTTTTATAACCTCCCGGTCTCATTATCAGGGCGTTAACCTGATGGGTGGGGAGAACAAAAGTATTGGACGCGGCGACAGCAACGGTCAATGCTGCCATGCGTGGGTCAACTCCTGCTCTTAAAGCCATATTCATTGAAAGTGGGACTAAAAGTACCGTTGCGCCGACGTTTGAAGCTACAAGAGTAAAGAATGAGGTCAGAATACCAATGACTGTGAGCAGAACGATCGGTGTCGGGGTGCCAAGCGTGGTCATAATGGTATCGGCAATATATTTTGCCGCTCCTGTATTTTCAAAAGCCATGCCCAAGGGAATAAGTCCACCCAGCAGAAAGACGGTCATCCAGTCTACTGAGTTGTAGGCCTCGTCAATAGTCAGAACCTTTGTCAGGATCATACCCAAAGCTCCCGCAAGAAGGGCTATGGAGAGCTGGACATGGAAACCAAGGATCATGACAAGAGATACTGCAAGCCATAAAAGGGCGGTACGGGCTTTGTCCGCGCGGAGAATCTCTCCTCTTACAGTCTCTGTGAAAACGAGGTCCGGTCTTTCTTTCAGAACATGGAACATTTCCCAGCGGCCGTGCATCAACAGAGCATCACCTGTTTCGAGCTCTATGTCGTTAAGGCCGCTGACGAAAATTTTCTCGCCACGGAAAATGGCAAGAGGTGAAACCTGAAATCTGTTTCTGAGTTTGACGTCTTTTAAAGTTTCGCCGACCCATTCAGATCTCGGGGTAATAATACCTTCCATAATTCCGGCATTATTGGGGGAAAGCTCTTCTGCGAATGAGCTTAATTCCGACTGGAGATTCCAGTTCATTTTTTCAGCCATTTTAGAGGCATATTCCTGCGGTCCAACAACCACGATATGGTCACCGGGCTGAAGTCTGAAAGACGGTTCCGGAGCATGGTAGTGCTCAGTGCCTCCGTTTCTGGAGACGGCAACAACCGTACAGAAGAAAATGGGACGCAGTTCAAGTGCGTGAAGGGGGCCGGCACTTTCCCATTCATTAGGGATATGCAGCTCATACATGGAGCCTACTCCACTGTATGTGTCCGAGATAACAGCTGACATGGGTCCGGAATTTTCATCACCTTTTCTTGAAGGGAGTATAAACCTGCCGAAAAGTATGAAATAAGCCAGAGCAGCTATTATCAGAGCTATACCAATTGGAGTTACTCCAAAAAGTCCGAAGGGTTCGTAATGCTTTCCGCCTACGACCATGAGGTCGTTGAGCAGGATAAGCGGACTGGAACCGACAAGTGTCAGACAGCCGCCGATGATGGCGCAGAATCCCATGGGCATCAGAATTCTGCCGACTGGTACTCCGGTCTGGTTACCGATTCGTTTTGCTGCCGGCATAAAGAGGGCAGCTGCTCCGATATTCTGCATGAACCCGGAAATTACAGCTACTGTAGCGGCGATCAGGGTTGTTATTCTGGTTTCGCTTTTTCCGGCAAAACGCAGAATTATTCTGGCCATGGAGTTCATAACTCCTGTTTTGTCCAGACCTGCGCCGATAATTATAACTGCTATGATTGATACAACAGCATTACTGCTGAGTCCGCTTATGGCCTGCTTCGGTGTTACCAGGCCAAGAAGCGGGAGAAGAACCATCATGATTATCCCGACAACATCAACTCTGACCCATTCAAATATGAAGAGCAGAACCGCGAAGACGAGAACACCGATAACGAGAATTATTTCTGGGGTCATATCAGTACCTTGTTGTTTTTAAGCTCAGAGCGGAACCAAAATTTTATTTGGCCCGCATCGTTGCCCGGGTATAAACAGGAAAGGTTGTAGCGCCTGTTCTTGCACGGGGAACGTCATTGATAACATACCTGTATTGAGGATCTTTAGCGTGAAGCTGAGCTATAACGTTATCCTCGTTTCCGCTTTCAACAAGGTGGTTGAAACAGAGACCCATTTCAGATGCAGCTGAGGAGAAGGCATCTATTCTGCGGCAGGATTCATCGGCATAGCCTGTAAAGTCCTGTCCGTTTTCATAAATATTCAGGGCGACAATTGAAGAGTCTGTTTTCGCAGCCATGGAAACGGAATAAGAGATAATTTCCCGTGAAAAGGTCGGTTCGTTGCTTACTACAAGGATTTTGCAGGTTTCGCGGCATTCTTCCTTGTTCTCGTTCGCACAGGTGCATGTTTCTGCAACAGTGCTTTCGGCCTTATCCATATTTTTACCAAACAATTTTGAAAAGAAATTTTTCAATTGTAATCCCTCCTTTCTCTCGCAGAGAAAACTATTATGGTTGATTACCCAGGAACCGGTACTACATGTGCTTCTATTGTCCTTTGCCAGTTGGGCTTGGTGTTTATCCAAGAAATTTACAACAGCTTGGTAGAGCATACAGAGTCCTCCTGTTTGCTCTATAAATTACAATTAGCGTGCCAAGGATTTTTAAAAGCGTAACATATTGAAATAATTGAATCAGGCTGCTAGACGATAAGGTGGCAATATAGCGTGTGTTACACTATGAAACATGAAACACGGTGTTTTTTAAGAATGCTTGCGCTATCTCGGATAAGTTTTTTAAAAATTGCGTTTAAATATGCAACACTATATTTGGCATTTAACCTCAAAATTGGCTTGAATTTGTTTCAATCTGAAAATTTTTTATGTTTATTTGCGGACTCATTTGCGCGGCTGTTTTAAAAAATGCAATAAAAACAAATATATAAATAATGTAAAAAATAATTGTTAGATTATTCACATAGTATATCCTGCTAAATGGTATTTTGTTGCGTTATGCAATGTTAACAGCCTTAATGGCCTGTGTTATTTGGTTTATATTGAAGTATAGTCAATCTTAATCAGGGACCGGGAGCTATATATGTTCGGTTTTTTTAAAAAAGAGAAGGCGGATGCTGTAGAACTTGAAAAAAGTGAATCTCCAACTCCTGTAAATCCTTCAAATAAAGGTGTTGAAGAGTCCAAAGCCGGTTCGTCAATTTTGCGTGACCTTAAAAGACGAATTGATAATGCCGGACTTCCTGAAGCGGTATATGATTCAGTTACAGCAGAATATGAGAACCTTATGGGTATCCAACCCGGTGGTCCTGAATTTAATATTTCAATAAACTATCTTGAGTTTGTGATTTCTTTACCATGGAACGTCCTTACACGGGATGATCTTGATCTGGAAAAGGCGGAATCAGTGCTCAACCTCCGCCATCATGGTTTGAGTCAGGTAAAAGAAAGAATACTGGAATATCTGGCTGTAAAAAAACTCCATACCCAGAACAGGCGTAGTATCCTTATAGTTGATGATGAAGAAATAACCCGCGAAAATCTGTCCTATGTTTTTGATCAGGATGGCTATGAGGTCAGAACAGCTTCTGACGGAGTTACAGCTATTGAAGCCATGGCAGCAAAACCGGCCAATGTTGTTGTGACTGATCTGAAAATGCAGGGCATGGACGGACTCAATCTGACCGGAGAAGTGCGCGAAAGATGGCCTGAAACAGGTATCGTCATGCTTACGGGGTATGCTTCTGTTTCAACTGCTGTCAGTGCCATGAAGCAGGGTGCTGATCATTATATGAGTAAACCCGTCAACCTCGGAAAACTGAGAGAGCACGTTGACGAGCTGGCCAGTAAAGGCGGCAGTTATCTGAATCTGAATGGCCCTGTGCTTTGTTTTTCAGGCCCTCCCGGAACCGGCAAAACTTCAATAGGCAAGGCCGTTGCTGAAGCTCTGGGCAGAAAATTTATCCGTATTTCTCTTGCCGGATTAAGGGATGAGGCGGAACTGAGAGGCCACAGGCGAACTTATCTTGGAGCTTTACCCGGCAGGATTATACAGGAAGTGCAAAAGTGCGGAGCCAGAAATCCTGTGATTATGCTTGATGAGATGGATAAAATTATCAAGAATTTTGATGGTGATGCCACCGCAGTGCTGCTGGAATTATTGGACCCGCAACAGAACAGTGCTTTTGTTGATAATTATCTTGCCGTTCCTTTTGATCTATCTGAAGCCATGTTTATCGCCACAGTAAATGACATAAGCAGACTTTCAGCTCCATTGATAGACCGTATGGAGGAAATAGAATTCACAGGATATTCTATTGAAGACAAGATTCTGATTCTCAAGGATTTTCTTCTTCCTGATCAATTGCACCGTCATGGCCTTGGTAAAAAACAGGTCAACATAACTGATGATAGCGCGCGTTATCTTATTTCCAGTTATACCCGTGAAGCCGGGCTGCGTGGGCTGGAAAAAGAAACCGCTTCATTGTGTCGTAAGTTTGCACGGCTCTTCCTTGAAGAGCAGGTTTCCGGCGATGAAGAACAGCTGGACCCGGAAAAGATAAACAGTCTGCTTGGCCCTGCTAAATTCGAAAAATCAACGGCTTTCAGCGGTGCGCGGGTGGGGATGACAACCGGCCTTGTCTGGACCAGAGAGGGCGGGGAAATTATTTTTGTGGAAGCTGCCGGAATGAAAGGCAGCAAACAACTGATGCTGACCGGTTCTCTTGGTGAAGTAATGCGTGAATCGGCCAAAACAGCTTTAAGCTACATCCGCAGTAATGCTGCCGATTATGGAATTGATGCTGATTTTTTTGAACATAGTGACATTCATATTCATATCCCTGCCGGAGGTGTCAGCAAAGAAGGTCCGTCGGCTGGAGTTGCAATAGCTGTTTCACTTCTGTCGCTGCTGACCGGAAGAGCTGTAAGACAGGACACCGCCGTGAGTGGAGAACTTTCACTTCTGGGCGAGATTTTGAAAGTCGGAGGCATCAGGGATAAACTTCTGGCGGCTTCCAACGCTGGAGTAGCCAGGGTTGTGCTTCCTGAAAAATGTCGAGTTGAAGCATCCGGTCTGGAATCAAAGATTACCGCTTCTTTGGAATTGATTTTTGTTAAATCAATGAGCGAGGTTGTCGAGGCAACTCTTGAAAACTGATCGGTAAGTGTTATTCAATCTGGTATTTTTTAAGTTTTCTCCAGAGTGAGACTCTGTCTATTCCCAGAACCTCGGCGGTTTTGGTTTTATTGCCGCGCATTGCTGACAGCACTTTGCGGATATGCTGTTTTTCAACATCCTCTAAAGTTTCAAGGGGTTTCTGGCTGACAGAGCGATATACTTCCGAAGGCAGCAGGTCCGGGATGAATTCCGTTCCACCGGCTAAAGCCAGAGCCCGTTGAACGATGTTTTCAAGTTCGCGGACGTTTCCGGGAAATGAATACTGCATCAAAATATCCAGAGTTTCCTGCGAAATCGAGTTTATGGAAAATTCTTTAGTTCTGTATTGCTCCAGAAAATGTCCGACAAGAACAGGGATATCATCTTTAAGTGTTCTGAGCGGTGGAACATTAAGGGTGACAACGTTCAGTCTGTAAAAAAGGTCCTGCCGGAATCTTCCCGCGTTGACCTCTTCCGCCAGATCGCAGTTGGTTGCCGCAACAACTTTGATATCTACCGGAATTTCTTTGGTTCCGCCGACTCTTAAAAAATTTCTTTCCTGTAGAACTCTAAGCAGTTTGACCTGCATGTTCAGCGGGAGTTCTCCTATTTCATCAAAGAAAACAGTTCCACCGTCAGCGACTTCCAGAATACCTTTCTGCCCTCTGCTTGCCCCGGTAAAAGCCTCCCTTTCGTGTCCGAAAAGCTCCTTATCCATAAGTTCCGTGGTAAAGGTTCCACAGTTGATGGCCATAAAGCGTTCCGATGATCTGGGGCTGAGCATGTGAATACTTTTAGCAACAAGCTCCTTTCCTGTTCCTGTTTCTCCCTGAATCAGAACGTTGCAGTTCATCTGGGCAACCTGAGCTATTTTCCTCTTCAGGTTTCTAAGGGGAGTACTTTGACCGACAAGCGGCAGGTCCGGTCTGCCCTGAGCTATCATTTTACGCAGGCGCAGTACTTCAACGGAAAGGGCGCGCTGCTCCAGAGCTTTTATAACCTGAGTTTTCAGCTCTTCAATGTTGAGAGGTTTGGCAATATATGAATGGGCTCCTTTCTGCATGGCCTTTACAGCAGTTTCGACAGTGGCGTGGCCGGTGATAACGATCACTTCGGCCGAAGGGAGCATTGTTCTAACTTTTTCCAGAAGCTCTATTCCGCTCATACCCGGCAGCATGAGGTCTGTGATGATCAGGGCATATTCCTGCTGGGAGAGGGCATCGAGAGCCGCTTCAGCGGTTTCTACTATGGTCGGAAGATAGCCTTCCTGCTGAAGAATCCAGGATATATTTTCTCTAGCTATAACTTCATCATCTACAATTAAAATTTTTTCCGCTGTCATTAGCTGTCCCTGTTCAGGGGTAGGTTTATAGTGAAAGTTGTACCCTGATTCTCAATGCTTGAAACAAGTATTTTTCCGCCGGCTTTTTCAATAATTCCATAAGCGATGGAAAGTCCCAGTCCAGTACCCTGACCGACTTCTTTTGTTGTATAGAACGGATCGAAGATGCGGCTCATAACGTCAGGGGTCATGCCCTGACCGGAATCTTTAACCAGAATCTGAATGCCGCTTTCTTTGATTGATCCGGAGACACTTATTTCACCTTGATCCGGTTCAATGGCCTGAATTGAATTCAAAATAAGGTTTATGAAAACTTCCTGCATGTGCTGGGCGTCAACCGGGATGGTAATATCCTGCGGAAGGTCTATGTTCAGTTTAATATTGGCAGGCAGCCGGCTTGAAACAAGCCCTTCGACTCTTTCAGTCACAAATCTAAGACTTGAATTCGAAGGAGCATAATCTTTCTGCCTTGAAAAATCGAGCAGTCCCTGAACGATATCCCTGGCCCTTAAGGTTTCCTGACTGATATTCTTCATCATTTTATCGGCGAACGGGTCTTCTCCTGATTTGTTTTCCATAAGAATCTGGCAGGAAGTTGAAATATTGTTAAGTGGATTATTAAGCTGATGTGCCATTCCCGAAGCCAGTGTTCCTATGGAAGACAGTTTGCGGGCCTGTATCAGTTGCTCCTGCCTTTTATTCAATTGTTCAACCATGCTGTTGAGTGCTGCGAATACCTGCTGAATTTCATCATGGTCATTATGTATTTCAAGGGGCTTGAATGTTCCTGAGGCTATTCTGCGTGTTGCGTTTTGCACCTGTTTAAGCGGTCTGAGTATGTTTTTGAAAAAGAAAAATACGAGCAGAACCATAATCAGTGCAACACCGGTCATGGAAACCATGAGGTTGGTGCGGAGTTTTTCATTAATAGTGAAAATTTTCAGTCTTTCACTGGCTGAGATTGATTTAGCGGTTTCAACAAGTGTTTTTCCGCATTCACGGAGATTTTCCTGACTGTTGGCAGGGAAAATTTTGAAGTTTTTTGCCGAATATTCCATATTAGAAATTATGGTATCGTAATTTTGCAGCTCATCCTTCATTCTCGCTGTAAGAATTGCGGCATATTTCATTTCTTTTTTAGCTCTGATTGTGTCCAGCAGAGCGGAAATCTGTTTTATGTAGCCACCGGCCTGAGCGAAAAAGCGTTTGTCCTGATAAAGGAAAAAGTTTTTTTCAACCCGGCGGAGTTCAAGAACAAGATTCGCGATGTCGTCAGTTTTTTCAACCAGAGCTATGCTTGTCTTGAGTTGACCCATGTTGGAGAATGAAAGCAGAGCAACACAACCGAAACAAACTGTGAATGTTATAATGGCGAAGATGATTTTCTGGCGGATGTTCAACCTTGGCATCAAGTTATCTCCGAAGTCGATGGTTGTTAATTGTTGAATGTTTTATCTTATCGATAAATATCCTGACCGGACAATTAGGTCAAAGCAGATAAAATGATAATAATTGTGGTTCTAAAAAATAGATTGATTTTGTGTATAAAAATAATTTTGTCGGTTTTTATCTATTAAATATCAAGAGACTATATACTTATAAACATCTTTTTGAACAACTGTGGAAAAGGTCTGTTCAATCCTTTTCATCCTTACTCCCGCAAGGGCTGAAAAGGAAGTTTCAAGAAAATTTCTAGAGACTATTGATACAAGTTTTTTCCTCTGCTAGATTGAGCGAAGTCGATTTGTCCTTCAGGAGACCTTTATGAGGACGCCACAGGAAATCCGGTTAAAATCCGGTACGGTTCCGCCGCTGTGTTTCAGCATGTCTGAAAAGTCAGCACTCCTGCCTGAAGTATCCTTCAGCCTTTTCCGGCTGAGGGTCAATCAACAAACGCCAACAACCCCGCGATTCGGGGTGAGGCTGCAATCAGTCCTGCGGTATGAGCCTTCCGGGCCAGCCGCGATTCACACATAAAGCGGTCCATTCGGTTGACCTTGTCAGGGTGCCTTATATGCACCCGTGGTTTCATGCGCCTAATTGCATACCGTAGGCCCCTTTGTGCGGACAACATTTAAACGGAAATTAAAATGCCTAAACAGATTCTCAAACGTGACGGAAGATTAGAAACATGGTCCACTGAAAGAATTTCAGATGCGATCTTCAAAGCTCTTAAAGCCAGCGGAATCAAAGATCCGCTCCTTGCCAAAAGACTTGGCAGAAATGTTGAAAAGAAACTCGAAGGAGTCGATGTCCCGGAACAGGAACATGTTCAGGACATGGTTCAGCTGGTACTTATGGAAGGAAGGCTTTTTTCCGTTGCTGAACGGTACATCATCTACCGTGAGAAACGTCGTGAACTGCGTAAGCAGGACGAAACATATCTTGATATAGCAGGAACAATAGAAAGTTATCTTGATCGTTCCGACTGGCGTGTAAATGAAAACTCCAACATGGGCCATTCCTTTCAGGGATTGATGCTGCACATGTCCGGAGCTGTTCAGGCCCGCTACTGCCTTGAAAAATATCCTGAAGAAATCAGAATGGCCCACGAGCACGGCTATTTTCATATTCATGATCTCTCCTTCGGCCTTGCCGGTTATTGTGCCGGCTGGTCTCTGCGTGACCTCCTGCTAGAAGGATTCGGACTTCGCGGCCGTTGTTCTTCCGGTCCTGCAAGGCACTTTGATTCCGCCTGCGGACAGATTGTGAACTTTCTTGGAACCCTCCAGAATGAATGGGCCGGCGCACAGGCTTTCAATAATATTGATACCTATCTTGCTCCTTTCATCCGTCATGACGGTCTTGATTACGATCAGGTCAAACAGATGGTTCAGAAGCTTATCTTCAACCTGAACACCACTTCACGCTGGGGCGGTCAGAGTCCTTTCACCAACTTCACTCTGGATATGGTTCCTCCCAAGCATATTGCCAAAGAACCTGTAATTATCGGCGGTGAGCTGCAGGATACTACTTACGGTGAATACGCCGAGGAAATGGAAATGTTCAACAAGGCTTTTGTCGAAGTCATGCTTGAAGGTGACAGCGACGGCCGTATTTTCTCTTTCCCGATTCCTACATATAACGTTACCCCGGACTTTCCGTGGGAGTCGGAAGTAGGCGAACTGCTTCTTAAAATGACTGCCAAATATGGTGCTCCATATTTCCAGAACTTCATTAATTCAGATCTTAACCCTGAGGATGTCCGCTCCATGTGCTGCCGTCTACAGATGGATCTGCGTGAGATTCGCAAAAAAACAGGCGGACTGTTCGGTTCCGGAGATCTTACCGGTTCTATCGGTGTTGTTACCCTGAATCTGCCCAAGCTGGCTTATCTTGCTCAGGGTGAAGAAGATTTTCTGGATCTGATTGCAGAATACGCAACTCTGGCTAAAGATTCGCTTGAATATAAACGTAAACTCGTTACAGCAAATCTTGAAAGTGGAATGTTCCCGTTCACAAAACGTTATCTCAAGAACGGATTTAAAGGTCATTTCAGCACCATCGGCCTGATCGGTGGTAACGAAGCATGCCTGAACCTGCTTGGAAAGGGTATTGAAACCGATGCCGGACTCAGGCTGATGACCCGTGTTCTCAATCACCTGCGTTCACTCAGCGTTAAATTTCAGGAAGAAACCGGCAACCTTTTCAACCTTGAAGCAACTCCCGGTGAAGGAACCTGCTATCGTCTGGCAAAGATTGATAAATCCCTTTATGCGGACATTCAGACTTCCGGAACAACAGATCCTTATTACACAAACTCCACTCTGCTGCCTGTAGGTATCACTGAGGATGTTGTCTATGCTCTCAAGCATCAGGACCAGTTGCAGACTCTGTATAACGGTGGAACAGTATTCCATACTTTCCTTGGCGAGGCTGTTGCTGATACCACCGCGCTTAAAAACTTCATTATCAAAGCTATGACCAATACCAAGATTCCTTATATCTCGGTTACGCCTACTTTCTCAGTCTGCGAAGATCATGGTTACATTTACGGTGAGCATTTTGAATGCCCGGAATGCGGTAAAGAAGCTGAAGTTTATACCAGAATTGTCGGTTACTATCGTCCTGTCAGCCGCTGGAACAAGGGAAAACAGGAAGAGTACAAAGAACGTACCGAGTACAGCCGTACTTCCTGCGCCTGCTCGTAATCAGTTTATTCCATACAGTATCTCTATTAAAGGGGCGGACGTGAATCCGCCCCTTTTTTTATGATCGCCTAATGGGTATAGTGGCGATGCCTCCAACCATGTTTAACATGAAGAATTCAAGGAAAATTTTATGATACTGACAGCAACACAGCTTAAAGCCCTGCGCCAGCGCAATGATGAGGAATTACGCAGAGGAGACTATGTAAAACTCGGGTATCCCGCCGATACGATACAGGATCTGCTGCATACAATTGAAGCCATTAAAAGTGAGAAAAAGAAGTGGAAGAAAGTTGCACAGGAGCGTGGAGAGATGCTTGGGAGAATTTCCGAGACAATAGATAAATATAATGCAAACAGGGTCAAAAATGATTGATCTTACGTTTTTTATTCGATGTAAAAAATAATTGCCGCATAGCTTAATGTTACTATTCTTAGTCGGCCGTTGAAAATTCTTGATTTTATTCCATGCACGGGCAATGGTATTTAAATTTTAATTAACGGTGTTTTATTCTATGGCTAAGGAGAGGTAAATGAAGTTCAATAGTCTCAACAGTAGGGTTGGCGGGATTATCACTTTGGGTGTGGTCATTTCCGTTGCTATTTTAATTTTTGTAGTCAGCACAATGACTAACAGAGCTGTCTTCTCCATTCAGGAGAAGAATATGCAGGAAATGAATTCTGTACTGGTAGATGAATTGGAGCAGGTGGTACGTTTAAATCTAGTCCTTTTAAAAAGTCTTTCAGTTAATACCACATTTAGAAAATCAATAAGAGATACAAATTTTTCAGCTTACACCAACAAACAGGTTCGGTCACTTTTAAAGCACTTCGATAAGATTGAATTTATAGGAGGCTTTAATGCTGATGGAGTTTATTCATTTGGAGAAGATAGTGGGGGTAAAGATCTTCAAGGGATAAACATTAGTTCCAGAGATTATTATAAGGCAATTATGGCAGGTGATAATTATACATTATCAAAAGTTGTAAAAGCCTCTGACGGAGAAGGTAAGCTGTTCATGATTGCTGTTCCTGTTAAAGATCCTACTGGAAAAGTTCTTGGCGGTCTTGTTGTGGGGCTTGACTGGGAAAAATATGAACAGGAACTGCTTGGCAAGGTAACCATAGGTAATGACGGCTATGGCTTTATCCTCGACAAAGACGGTACGATGATCGGGCATAAGACGAATAAAAGTCTTTTGTTGCAAGATCTCACCAAATATAAGTTCATCCGGGATATTTTGAGCATTGGCTCAGGAACTATGCAGTATGAATGGGAAGGGGAGCTTAAAAAAGTTACCTTTATGAAGGTTCCTTCCACAGGCTGGATCATGTGTATGACTGCATACGAGCACGATCTGACCAGTGCAGCTACAAGTCAGAGAAATATTTTAATTGTTATAGGCGTTGTTGTTGTCGTTCTCCTTGTGCTCATTCTTGTTCTTTTCCTCAAAAGCACAGTTATCAAGCCTATAAGCAGAATTATGGAATTTACAGGAAGGATCGCTAAAGGAGATTTTCAGGCTTCACTGAAAGGTAAATATTCCTGCGAATTTGCCGACCTGTCTGCCGATATAGTTTCTATGGTCTCTGAATTAAAGAATAAGCTTGGTTTTTCAGAAGGCGTTCTGAATGGTCTTTCCATTCCTTCCGTTGTGGCTGATTCTGAAGAGAAAATACTTTTTGTAAATAAAGAAATGCTTAATCTCTGTGATCATGAAGGAGTTCCGGAAAATTATCTGGGGATGACCATTGGTGAGCTGGTTTATGGTGATCCGGGCCGTAAAACAATTGCCGGTAAAGCTATTTCAGAAAATAAAGCACAGCATAATGTTGAAGTTGAGATAAAAAATTCAAACGGCGCCATAAAAGAAACCTTGATCAATGTTTCCCCTCTGTTTGATCTTGATAATGAACTGATAGGTGCTTTTTTAATGATAACCGATATGACTGAAATAAAGCAGCAGCAGTTACTCATTGAAAGCAAAAATAAGCAGATATCAGAAGCAGCCGCAAAAGCTACATCCATTTCCAGACAGGTCTCGGAATATTCATCAAGCCTTGCCTCCCAGATTCTGCAAACCAGCCGTGGTGCCGAGCAGCAGAGAAATATGGCTGAAGAAACAGCCACAGCCATGGAGCAGATGAACTCAACCGTACTTGAAGTTGCCAGAAATGCCGCTAATGCCGCCGGAACAGCAGAAGAATCAAAAGATAAAGCCCATCAGGGTGAACAGATAGTACATCAGGTTGTTGAAACTATTCACCGGGTTCGCAACATGTCTGAGGAGTTACAGTCCAGCATGGCCGATCTTGGTCAACAGGCCGAAGGAATTGGTACTATCATGGGGGTTATCAGCGATATTGCGGATCAGACCAACCTGCTTGCTCTTAACGCGGCTATTGAAGCAGCAAGAGCCGGAGAAGCCGGCAGAGGCTTTGCTGTTGTTGCCGATGAAGTCAGGAAACTTGCTGAAAAAACCATGACCGCCACCAATGAAGTTGGTGGTTATATTAAAAGTATTCAGGAAAGTGCTCGTAAAAATATTTCGAGCACAGAAGAATCCACAGAAGCTGTTAACAATGCCAACGACCTTGTCAGCAGATCCGGAGAGGTGCTTGCTGAGATTGTTTCAATGGTTTCAGAAACAACTGATCAGGTCAGGAGCATCGCTGCCGCAAGTGAAGAGCAATCTGCCGCCAGTGAGCAGATCAGCCATTCCACTGAAAGAATTAATTCTATAGCACAGGAAAATTCAGCGGCAATGGAAGAGTCGGAAGATGCAGTAAAGCAGATGTCTTCTCTAGCTGTCGAATTGAATGACGTTATTATCACCATGCAGAACTAACAGTATAAATTATCGAAAAGCCTCCCAGCCTGATAGGTTGCGGAGGCTTTTCTTATGCCTGCTGTCCGTAACTAAGTTTATGTGTTGGGGCGGTTTAACTAAGACTGAAAAGTTGAATTTCCGGGAAAATTCTTATTTGCAGAGAGTGTTATATTGGAGCAGGAAACAAAAATAAAACACATAAATGTAGCAGGAAACAATTATGTCTTGCCATCAATGGTTTTTATTTAAAGTTTAAAAAGTGCTTTTTGACATCTATCATATTGTAATATCTAATCTATATAATAAAACAATGAAGTTGGCCTTTGTTTTGCAATATCTTTTGCAGAGGTGATAACCATGTCAATCGTTGAAACAGTATTTGGTTCGATAGAAGCCAGACCCAAAATGGAATATTATCCTTCCGGAGTTATCAGAGCCTGTTCTCCGCAGAAAGAAAGTCCGCTCAAGACAGCGTACGGGGTTTTTATCCCCCAGTATTGCGGTGATGAGCTGAGAAAAAGGCAGACTCCGTATCTGACATATCATGAAAATGGTATGATCAATGTACTTCCTTTGCAGGAGCAGGCAGAGGTTGAAATTCCTCAAGGACGGATTCCAGTTGAGAAAGTTACATTCTATCCGGATGGTAAGCTGAAACGTCTTTTCCCTCTTGATGGCTGCCTTAGCGGCTACTGGGGAGAGGAAGATGAACGTGGACTTGCCCGACCCATTAAATTAAAAACGCCGGCAGGAGAGTTGGAAGCTCTCATAATTTCAATATATCTAAGTCCGGAAGGGGAAATCAGGAGCCTTACTTTCTGGCCCGGAGAGACTGTTAAGATTTCAACTCCGGTTGGTGAACTGAGTGTTAAGACAGGAATTTCCTATTACGATTCAGGACAGTTGAAATCAGTTGAACCTGAAAATCCGGTCAGCGTGGAGACCTCTGTTGGAAAAATTCTTGCCTATGATCCTGATGCAATAGGTATAACCGGTGATAGAAATTCTATTAAATTTTCTGAAGCAGGTGAGCTAATTTCTCTGAAAACTGTTTCAAATATGTTTGTAGTGAAAGAGGACACCGGAGATATTAAAAGAGTTGAGCCTCCTTTAAAGTATTCTCCACTTGATGGAGAGACTCTGGAACCTTCGCCATTGACCGTGACCTTTATGGAAGGTTTTGTCTGTCTTTCCGCAGAAAAAATGCAGGACGTTGTCGCCAGAACTGAAAATGTTACGGCAAGACGTTATGCTCAGCTGTTCGCCATGTAGTTTTTGATTGAATTTAACAGCAGGGATAAACCTACCAGCCATCCCTAGACCAGCTATAAAGAAAGGCAGAACCGTTTTTACGGTCCTGCCTTTACTTTTCAGAGGCTGATTGCAGCTTTTATATCTTTTAGTGCTACAGAATCCACCATACAGCCGCAAGTCCAGTCAGACTCATCGTAACTGTATAAGGGAAAGCCATCTTGACCATTTCTCCGTAAGAAAGCCTGATAAGCGGAGCTATGGCTGAAGTTAACAGGAACAGAAATGCAGCCTGTCCGTTTGGAGTCGCAACACTTGGAATATTGGTTCCGGTATTGATGGCAACTGCGAGCAGGTCGAACTGTTCCTTGCTGATGATGCCATGGGTAAAGGCTGCCTGTGTTTCCGAAATGTAAACCGTGGCAACAAATACGTTGTCTGAAATCATGGAAAGAAGTCCGTTGGCAGCGTAATAAGCGGCCAGCTGAATTTTTCCTTCAAGGTGCAATACGTAGTCAATGATCGGAGCGAAAAGGTGCTGATCATGGATAACTGCTACAATTGAGAAGAAAACCACCAGCAGTGCGGTAAAAGGCAGGGCTTCCTCAAATGCATGTCCGATGCGGTGTTCTTCCGTAACTCCGTTAAGGGCGGTAAGCACTACAATGATGGTCAGCCCGATGAGTCCTACTTCTGCAAGATGAAGGGCCAGAGCGATTACAAGGAAGATTGCTGCCAGTGCCTGAATCAGCAATGCCGCTTTGTGCTTGTAGGTCATCTCTTCATCATTTTTCTTGTCCTCATTTTCAAGGATCAGGCGCACTCCTTCGGGAAGTTTGAATCCGTAACCGAAGATTCCTGTTATTTCCAGAAGGACACAGGTCAGCAGACCTATAAAAAGAACCGGTATGGATACCGGGGCAACTTTTATGAAAAATTCCACAAAGTGCCATTGCATGACGTGCCCGATCAGCAGATTCTGCGGTTCACCTACCAGCGTGCATACTCCACCGAGAGCTGTTCCGACCGCACCGTGCATCAGTAGATTTCTCAAAAATCCTCTGAATTCATTCAGATGATCGTGACATTCTATTTTGAGCTGGGTGTCATCGTTGACAGAGCATGAACCGGAAGACGCAAAACGGTGATAGATGCCATAAAACCCGTAGGCCACAGCGATTATAACCGCAGTTACGGTAAGGGCATCCAGAAATGCGGAAAGAAATGCTCCAGCAAAGCAGAATATCAGAGACAGTGCAATTTTTGACCTTACTTTTATCAGAAGCTTGGTGAAAGCGTACTGCAGCATGTCTTTCATGAAGTAAATTCCGGCCACCATGAACATCAGAAGCAGAATTACCGGGAAATTGTGCAGTGTCTCATTGTAAACTGTATCGGGGCTGGTCATGCCGAGGGCTACTGCTTCGACAGCAAGCAGCCCACCGGCAGGGAGCGGATAACATTTAAGGGCCATGGCCAGAGTGAAAATAAATTCACCGATTAAAACCCATCCGGTGATGAATGGTCCTGCCAGTTCCATCAGGATGGGATTTAAGATGAGAAACCCGATTATGGTCAACTTATACCATTCAGGTGAGTTGCCAAGCAGGTTTTTCTGGAGGGCTTGTGCTACGGTCCTAGGCACTGGGTACTCCTTTTGGGTGTGTGTTTTTCGTCCATTTTGCTGAACCCCGCATTAAAGATCGCTTGGTTCAAGCGGGTTGATAGCAAGTTCTGGATAAAGACCCTTTAATATTCCTTCCGGATAGGGCTGGAGGATATTGAAAGAAATATCCTGAGTCTTCTGTGCATGGCCTTTTGTTTCTTCGGTGCCGTTGTAAAAAGCTCCGTTCTCCTCAAGAATATGGGCTATGCGGTGCCTGAATGCATCCACGAACTTGGCTCCTAAGCCTTCAAACTTCATATCTCCGAGCTGGAACTGTCCTTTGATAGAAGAAAATTCTTCAAGTGACAGCGAGTGCAGCTCAAGATCCTCCTGCTTTGTTATATAACCCCATACAATGCAGTTTTCAGGAATATCCAACGGCTCCTGAGCATCAATTATTGTATGCGGCATAACTATTGAGTTGGACCCTATTTTTATGCGGGCATCTTCCTTACCGTTTACGAAAGAGTTGAAGCCTACAAATATATTTTTGCCAAGGTTGCTGTATATAACTTTTCCGCCGTGAGCTGTTACGTCGTAACCTTCATAGGTGGAGTTTATTATATAGCAGTTTTCCTGAGCATTTGATCCGGGTCCGAGTTTAGAATTGTCTATGTATGATCTTTGAGCCACCAGCACGTTTTTATCAACACTGCACACACCTTTTATGACCGCATAGGGGCTTACGGCAGCGCCTTCGGCTTCTATTGTGTTTTCAGTCTGAACCGCCGAGTATATTGGAACAAAGTCTTCCTTTTTATCTTCAAAAAAGTCTATCAGCTTACCAACCGGACGATGATTTTCCATACGGATATAATCGGGGAGAATCTCTTCAGGGAAGTGATATTTGAATTCAAAGAGACCGGGGGATTTAACCCAGACTCGACCGGGTTTTATCCTCTTATGTGAAAGCTCTCCGGCCTGAACATAAGAAAAAGCTCCTACAGCACAGTCATGGCATACGGACAGATCAAGCGAAGCAAAAGGTTCGAGGAAACATCCCTCAAGAGATGTTCCGTGAATATTTGCGTAATTAAGGGATACTGTGTTCGCTATTTTAAATGTTTCCAGATTTTCCGGGTCGTGCGACTTGTTATGAACAAGCGTTTTCATCAGATAACTGTCTCTGATGCTGATAATTTCGTCATCACGCAACTTGATATCCTTTCCATTGCAGTTGACGATGCTTCCTTTTCTTTTAAGTTCATCTCCTCTTATATCGCTTTTATATAAAATGGAGTGATCAACTTCACATTTACCTAAAAAGTATGTTCCTCCGACACTTGAATGTCTGAAATGGAATTTTAAAGGGTGTGTTGTAGTAATTGAATAGAACGCATAATAAAGTGAAAAACTGTCTCTGGGTATCAAACCTCTAACAAAAGGTCCGACATCAACAAGCGGTTCACGAAGATTTATATTAACTCTGTTAACAATATGTTCGATAAGTTTATTCAGCTGTTCCATGATAGTCTCTTACATTGGTTATCCGATAAGTAATCAACGTTACGCGGATGGTTAAAATAAAATATATAGAGCCCGTGTTTTATGGTTGCGGTCTCCCATTCTATTAAATATTTCATATACTGTTATCGTAATTATTGCAAGGTAATGGGCATTCCCATTACTGGCCAAATAACCAGAATGGCTAGTCCTACTACCAACATCAGCATTATACTGGCAGGAATACCGTACAAGAAAAATTCTCCGGTAGTGAACTGCCCTGAATCATAGGCTATTGCATTCGGTGCGGCTCCAACCAGCAGGAGGAAAGGCATACCGGCTACAACAAGTGCTGCAAATAGAATTACTTCCGGGGCAACGCCGAGATAAGGCGCAATTACCAGCGCTACCGGGAGTGATATTGCAATTGCCGCAACGTTCATGATGAAGTTTGTCATTATCATCACGAAAAAGGCTATGGACATAACAAATATAAACCAGTGCGCGTCCTTGAACATGGCCAGCCAGTTTACAGCCAGCCACTTGGCTGCACCTGTTTCCCAAAGGCAGAAGCCGATGGACATTGCACCTGCAAAGAGCAGGATGATGTTCCACGGAATATCTTCCAGATCATTTATATCCAGTATTTTGAAAATAAAAAATGAAATTGATGATAAAAGGATAATGGCTGTCTTATCCAAAGCCTGAAGTGCCGGAACAAATGATCTCAGGCTCATAATAAGAATGACTCCGCCCACGAGAACCGCAGCGAGAATCTCATTTCTTGTCAGAGGTCCCATCTGGTCGTTCAGTTCACGGGCTTTTTCACGGAGTCCGGGGATGGTATCCTTTTCAGGCTTCATAAAGATCATGAAGAATCCCCAGAGCAGGAATACGATCAGCCAGCCAACCGGTGCCATGTACCATGTCAGCTCGAAAAAGGTTATGTCCTTGTGGACAATTTCCTTAAAGAATCCAAGAGCTACAGCACCTCTTGCAGCTCCAAGCAGGGTTATGATTGATCCTGCTCCGGCAACAAAAGCCATGCCCATAAAAAGACCCTTTCCGAACTTGGTCGGCTTATCTCCCTCTCCATAAAGTGAATAAATAGCTAAAAGCAGCGGGTATACAGTTGCTGCAACAGCAGTGTGAGCCATGATATGGGTAAGCAGGGCTGTTACAACAAATACGCCGAGATAAATACGGCTTGTCTTTTCGCCCACGATTATGAGCATTTTGTATGCAAGTCGTTTCGTCAGTCCTGTCTTGGTAAAAACAAGTCCGATCATAATTGAAGCGAAGATAAAAAGTACCGATGGGTCCATGAAGTCTTTAAAGGCAACCTTTGCCGGGCGAATAAAAAACAGGACCTGAAGAACTCCGATGGCGAGCGAAGTTATTCCGATCGGTACGACCTCAAAAACCCACCATGTTCCGGCCAGCAGAAAAACAGCCAGCGCGCCTTTTGCTTCCTTGGTGAGAACAAAATGCTTTCCGAGAGGATCAACCGCGTCAGGCAGAGGCGGACAAAAATAAAGTACAGCAAAAAACAACACCCCCAGAAGCATGAAGAAAAGTCGCTTCATGTCAAATCCGGGACGGATAACAGTTGCGGCGTTCATGTGAGCTACTCCTTGGAATATTATTTAATTTCGCAGGATAGAATACCCTGCCTGACTTTTTCGTATACGTCCCCCAGACGAAGCACCCCGACTACAGTTTTTTCCCGGTTTGTAACCAGTATGGGCTGATGGACACCCATAATGTAGCGGTGCAGGGCTGAATCAAGCGTAGCTTCATCATTTACGAGGTCTGCTTCATTCAGTCTGTGCATTATCTTTGAAATTTGAGCCGAAGCCGCTTTATGGCAGAGATTGCCAAGTGATTCCGACCACAGGTTGAAGTCCTTGAAAACCTTCTGAACAAAAGATGATTCAAGGACATGGCTGGCAACAGGTGTAATTATTTTTTTGTACTGCGGTTCCATGAAATTGATAATATCGATCATGGTAACCTTGCCGATGATTTTCCCGGTATTCTCTTCAACAAGAAGATCATGGTGGGTTCGGCTTCCTCCGTTTTGCTCCAGTTTTTTCTGCAGCAATTGCATTGCTTCATACAGAGTTTCATTTTCCCTGATCCGTATGTACTCGGAAACAGGGATCATAACATCTTTCACAGTGATATTGTTCACGCTTTTCCCCCTGAAATTGTTATGACAGCATACATCTCTCCACGATTCTAGCTTACTTCCCGTGACCGTCCGGGCTTTGCAGCCGCGGCGAGAAGTTTTTTGTTCAAGATCGCTATATCCACCGGCACGGCGATTTCATCATATGCGCCGAGCTTCATGGCTTCTATCGAAAGTGGAACATTGTCCTTTCTTGTTATCAGAATGAACTTGATTCCCGAGTCCCTTCTCAGAACATTCTGCATGAATTCAAGAGATTGCCTCCCAAACCCTGAAATATCGAGCACAACATATTTAAGACCGAGTTGTGTGATTATTTCCTCTGACTCAATGAGATCTCCGGACCCGTAAACCTCCAGACCGGATTCATTGAGTCTTTGTACCAGAAGTTCCCGGAACTTATTATTTTTTTCAGCGATCAGTACCTTCATGTGGCAGATATCATGTTGTCTTCAGCTGCTCCGTTAATTCGGAGACTGTTATAATCTGTAAGAGCATTCTATATGCCATTTAAATTGATAGTATAATATTTCAGTTTGTTGAAGGGGGAATTCAAAAAAAATAGTGTCGATTTTGTTTCTTAATGAAACAAAATGAAATAGTGAAAAAAATAACTTTTAAAACAATATGAAACAATATGAAACGTAGGGCTTATGAAGGGAATGATATTAATGCCTTAAGCTGAGAAAGGATGGTGGTAAAGATTGGTCCCTGAAGAAAGTCTGCCCCGGCGAAGCTCGTGAACAATTCTATCCACTGGCCCGGTCACATCATCATATACGGTTATACCTTTCCAGACCAGATACTGATAATATTCTTCACCTATGCCTCCGCAGATTACAACATCCGCGTTTCCTGATGTTGCCAGCGCGCAGAGGTCCTCGGATGAAGCCTGCGGGAGCACGATAACACTTTCTGAAACTTTACCTGTTTTGTCATATTCCACGGTCATTACGTCCGTAGCCAGATCGAATCTTGGGGCGACTTCATTGTTATATAGCGGTATGAGTACTTTTCTGGACATTCTAATCCTCAATAAGATGCTTTTTAATCTTGCGCCAGAGGGTGCTTCTGCTCCAGCCGAGCATTTCTGCGGCATCGCCCTTGTGTCCACCGCATTTTATCAGTGCTTCCATTATCATATTGCGTTCAGTGTCGTTCCATGTCCCGGAATAATGTTTTCCGGCAGGAGGTGTTTCAGGAGAAAAGTCAACGTGCTCACCTGCTGATGACATTATTGCAGGTTCAACAAGATATGGGGGCAGATGTTCAGGATTGATAGTATCACCGTCACAGAAATTAACGGCATATTCTACAATGTTCCTGAGCTCCCGGACATTGCCGGGGTAAGGATATTCAGCCAGTATTCTACTGGCCTGTTTTGAAAATTTAGTAATTTTTTTATTGAATCGGGAACAATATTCTTTAAGGAAATGTTCCTTTAACAGAATTCGGTCTTCGCCGCGTTCTCTAAGCGGCGGCAGGTGCATTCTGACCACATTGAGGCGGAAGAGCAGATCGGAACGGAAAGTACCGTTTTTAACCATGGCTCTGAGGTCTCGATGCGTGGCAACGATAATACGCACGTCAGCGTTGAATCCCTTGGAACCACCAACAGGATAGATGACCCGGTCATCAAGAAATGAAAGCAGTTTTACCTGAAGTGAAAGCGGAAGATCGCCGATTTCGGTCAGGAACAGGGTTCCGTTATTAGCCAGCCTGATCCTTCCGGGACGGTTTTCGTCTGCCCCGGTGAAAGCTCCTTTAACATGACCGAACAGTTCAGATTCCAGCAGAGTCTCAGGAAGCGCTCCACTGTTTATCTTGATAAATGGCGATCCTGCGCGCTCCGATGCATTATGTATTGCCTCGGCCAGCATATCTTTACCGGTTCCAGTCTCGCCGGTGATGAGTACGGAAGAGTCGGTTCTGGCAATGCTGGGAATCATATTGAAAACTTTGTCCATGCTGGTACTTGCGCCTACCAGCCCGCTGAAAGAGTAGGCCTTGCTGGCTATTCCGGTAAGCTCGGAGACCTGACGCATGTCCTGAATTGTTTCAATATATCCTGCAAATTCATCATCTTTTGTAAAAATAGGGGCAAGGGTCAACCGGATGGGTATTTTAGCTCTGGAGCGGTCAATAATATCCGCTTCACGGGAAATGGGAGTGAAAGATTTTTCCCTGTTCATGACCGGGCAATCTTTAAGACAGAAATCAGAGCGCAGCCCGTGAATACATTTGACTCCAAGCATGGAGTGCATATCCGCCCCGGTGAGGGTCTGCCACGCCCTGTTTACGGTTTTCAGCATACCGTCCGCATCAATTACCGCTATCCCGACCGGAATTTCATCCAGCAGGCTCGGCAGATTGACCTGTCTTTCCA
The DNA here is from genome assembly GCF_000429985.1 of Maridesulfovibrio bastinii DSM 16055. Lineage (NCBI taxonomy): Bacteria > Pseudomonadati > Thermodesulfobacteriota > Desulfovibrionia > Desulfovibrionales > Desulfovibrionaceae > Maridesulfovibrio > Maridesulfovibrio bastinii. The sequence continues at coordinate 153,384 of NZ_AUCX01000006.1, read as the reverse complement.
GCAGGTCGGAGATTTTAGTTATTCTTTTATCTTTCACAGCTGACTGATAACACGGGTTTTAACAGCACTCAATGAGGTGCTGGGGACCTAAGCCTAAAAGGTTTTAACGGTCCTGTTTCAAAGCTGACTCCGGGCTTCAACAATAATCTAATAAACCGGGTTTTGAAACAAAACGGAGGCCTGAAATGTTTAATAGATATTTTGCCCAGCTGTTGAATGTTGTTGCCGGAAATGAAAAAGCCATAGTGGAGCAGCTCCTGATAATTTTTGCAGCCGTTGCTGCCTACGGCATTGTTGAAATAGCCGGAAATGTAATCTTATAAAAATATCCGGTATCTTTTTTGAATATTTCAACCGGTCTTGCAACCACGCCCGGCCTGATTTACTGTCTGCGCTGATTGCAGAAGTTTTAGTTGAATTATTCAAACTCCAACAACAGATACCGGTATATGAAAACATATATTTTTATTCCACCTGTTAAGAGTACTGCCGGCGGAATTACAGTCCTGTGCCGTATAGGTTCCATTTTAAAATCGCAGGGGCGTGATGTCGCTCTTGTTCTGCGTGACGCGGCCTCATGGATGCCGGAGAGTGTTGAGCAGATGCCGGGTATTGTGCTGTGGGAAAGTCTTGAACTGGAAAAAGATGATATCTGGCTTGTTCCCGAAGGCTGGGTAAACAGTCTTGCTCCGGGACTTAAAGCCGAAGCCCGTTGCATTTCATACTGTCAGAACTGGGCTTATTTTTTCTCATCCCTGCCTGAAGGAGTGCATTGGAACAGTCTTCCGGTTTCATTTATAGCTGTATCCGAACCGGTCAACTGGTTCATGGAGCAGACTATAGGGAAAACATCTCCAATTTTAAGGCCGGGAATTGACACTTCCAATTTTTACCCTGCTGAAAAAAAGTCCACCGATATTATCAGGATCGCCTACATGCCACGTAAGAATAAGGCTCTCGTCAAGCAGATAAAATCTATTTTTGCGGCAAGAAATCCTGATTTACAGGTTCAGTGGGTTGAAATCAGCGGTATGACTTCTGTTCAGGTGGCTGAGAGCTTCAGGTCATGCCATATTTTTCTGGTAAGCGGTTTCCCGGAGGGATGCCCTCTGCCGCCTCTTGAAGCTTTAAGCTGTGGCTGTATTCCGGTTGGCTTCTCCGGTTTCGGTGGCTGGGATTATATGCGCCAGCTTGATGGCGCATCGTTCAGACCATGGTGGCCGGTGCGTGAAGTAGAGTGGGGAGGTAACGGCTACTGGTCTGCTGATGCTGATGTGCTTGATGCTGCCCTCAATCTGGAAAAAGCTGTGAAACTGTGGCTTGAGGGCGGTCCGACTCTTGACAGGGCCCTGAATGCGGGGCAACAAACCATCCGCAGCTACACTCTTGAGGCTCAGGCAAAAAGTGTGGATGCCCTCTGGACTGAGTATGAGTCCGGAAAATAGAAAGCAGCCTGATTATATATTTTAACAAAATGCCATTGCTACTGATGGTTATGTCATATCTCCATGTCTAAAAAGAAAAGAGCACTTCCCCAGACGGTCGGTCTTAATTGTCCCGGTGTAGAAACCCATGCCCATCTCGATATTGAAAGCTTTCCTGATGAACTTGATGAAGTTATTCAAAGGGCGCGAGAATGTTCCATAGCAAAAATAGGTAATGTTTTCCTTGGAATAAGCGGTTATGAAGAAAACAAACATCTTTTTGAAAACTACCCGGAAGTATTTTTTATATTAGGTGTGCATCCTAACGAAGCTGAAAGTTTTACAGACCGTGAACTTGAGGCCATCGGGGAAGCCTGCCGCAGTGATTCCCGTATCAAGGCCATAGGAGAGATCGGACTTGATTTCTATTGGAGTGAAGTCTCTCAGACCGCGCAATATCATGCTTTTCGCGCTCAGCTGAGCCTTGCAAAAGAGCTTGGTCTGCCTGTGGTTATTCACAGCCGGGATGCCAATGAGCAATCCATAAGGACTCTTGAGGAAGAAGGCTTTTCAGGTCTTCCGCTGTTATGGCATTGTTTCGGGGCTGATACTGAAACCGCAAAACGTATTATTGATAACGGCTGGTATATTTCAATCCCCGGAACGATCACCTACAGGAAAAATGAACTTCCTCAGGAAGCCGTGAAAACCATACCTCTGGATCGTCTTGTACTTGAAACTGACAGCCCTTTTCTTGCTCCTGAACCTTGGCGTGGAAAACGCAATGAACCTGCTTATGTAGCATTTACAGCACGCAAAGTGGCCGAGCTGCGGGGAATGGATGTAAACGAGCTCTGGGCTGCCTGTGGTGAAAATGCCAATAGATTTTTCAAACTGTAAAAGTATTTCCGCACTCTTACAGGCTGAGTAATCAGCTTGGGAGATAGAAGAATACTAAGATAGTTGTTTCCCGTCCCCATATCTTTAAAAAAGATATGGGGACGCTTGTTTTCAAGGTTAGAGATTAAATCTTTCCAGAGCGTAGTCGCCCAGCTTTTTGCAATATCCGGCAATAAAGTGATCGGTGAAGGTCGCTTTACCCCTTGTCTTAATCCAGTGTGGAAGAATTACCTGAAGTGCAGCTTTGAAAATTGTAGGACTTTTATAAATTTGAACTTTAGAGCCAGCAGCTCCTGCGGAAAGCAGGGTCATATTTCCATAGTGGGTATATCCTGAAAAATATTTGCGGAAAAATTCAGAGATAACTTTTGTTCCATTTATGGGTATTAACCTGATTATTATAAGAAGAAGCGTCAGCCCTGACCCGAATGGTACTCGGGCAACACCATCGGCAGCATTCACAACGCGGTAGACAGGCGTTTTAATGCATTTGAAAAAATCATCATCAGCTACTCTGGGACAGCCGAAGGTATATGTGGCTCCCAGACTGTCGTTGCAAAGATATCTGGTTGCGACCATAGCCAGCGCACCTCCTAATGAATGTCCGGTGATATATACCGGAGTGGTGCCTGCCTTTTTGAGATCTTCACTTAGTAGTCTGTCAATTTTTTCATAGGCCGCTTTGAATCCTCTGTGGATTCTTCCTCCACCTTTCGCCGGAACAAGATCTGCTTTGAGATCTGATTTAATATCCTTAATGGAATTAATTTGCGTTCCGCGGAAAACAATAACAAACATTCCGTCAAATCCCGCTTCTTTATTCTGCGGAAATTCAACGATCATAGCCTCGGTTCCTTCTTCCGAGTATGATTTGATGAGCTTTATTTTTTTGCTGGCTAAAACTTTGCTGACATCGCTTTCTGCTGATTCGCCTTTAATAGTTGCTAAAACTTTTGAAGCTGTAAATTTAAGGTCTGATTTCTCCACACCTTCCAGAATTTGCTTCGAAAGCCTGTCCAAAAATTCTTCAAGTTCTTTTTCCGATGGTAAATGCTCATAAACAAGTCGTGATAACTCCGCCATGATCCATGCTGTTCTGTCGGAATAAGCGGCCCGCTTAATCGGCGGGGATTTCATTAATTCCTCATGTTTAAAATAGTCATCCATGATCCTGACCCCCCTGTTTATAATTAATAGCTGCGTGTGTATTAGTCAGGATATAATTATATGATTTTTTTTATTGTATGGGAATATGATTCTCTGCAAGAACAGTGGGAGCAGATTAATTAAAGTTTTCTATATTGTATTCCAAAATTTTATTGATATTAGTGTATAATTATAAAATGTTATGGTAATATGATTGTATATTGTGATAAGCCCTTTTAATTAAAGCCGGACTTGTTTTTGACTGTTTAAGAGTCCCGCAGGCAGTGCATATTTTGTTATTTGCGATTAATTTAAGTTTTTAATTTATTATTTTCTTAAGTAGTTTTACTGTCACTTTTTTAATCCAACTATTCATCTAAAAAATTGAATTTAGAGATTTCCTGAATATTTTTCAGCGTAAGGATTCAAAACAGTCATCAGATTGAAAACTTTGCTGAAGATGGGAAAGTTTTCTCAACTTTCTGGATTAGAATGACTTTTTATAAAATTTAATTGTCCGGGCCAGTACTGCAAACGTTTTGTCCGGCGGCAATAAATATTTGGAGAAAAATTGAAAATTCTGCTTACCTTTGATTACGAGCTGTTCTTCGGTTCAGATACCGGAACTGTTCAGCATTGTATGATTGAACCTACCAGACGACTGCTTGAGATATTCAGACGCCACAATTGCAAGGTGACTTTTTTTGTTGATGCCGGGTGTGTCCTCAATCTGTCACGGGTTGCCGAGCATGATGAACAGGCGCGTGAAGATTATGATCAGATAGTTTTACAGCTTAATGAGATTGCAAAAGAGGGCCACGATATTCAGCTCCATGTGCATCCGCAGTGGGAAGATGCTGTTTATGAAAATGGAAAATGGAATATTCCGTCTGAAAGGTTCAGGCTCCATGATTTCAGCTCTTCGGAAAGAGTCGAGATATGCAATCGTTATGCAGAGGCCCTAAGACCGTTTGCCCAAAATACTATCAACGTATTTCGTGCAGGAGGCTGGTGCCTGCAACCCTTTGATGAAATAAAGGAATCGTTGGAGTCAACAGGTATAAAAGTTGACAGTTCTGTTTTCAGCGGGGGATACAACAGCAGCTCTAAGCTCTACTATGATTATCGGCGGGCTCCTCAAAAAAGTTGTTACAGGTTCAGCTCGGACCCTTTGCATGAGGAAAGCGACGGTCAATTTCTGGAGATGCCTATTTCTGATATTCTGGTTTCTCCATTTTTTTACTGGAATTATGCCTACCGCAAATATAGAGGAAGAGACGAGCATCAGACTTTTGGCGACGGCAGCACTGTTCAAAGCAGTTTTAAGCATTTGGCAAGGCTGTTGACCAGATGCAGTCACAGTGTGGTTTCCTGTGACGGTTTTAAAAGTAAACTTTTACAGAAAGCTTTAAAAAGACAGCAGTGGAAGTTCGGAACCGTGGGCAATTTTGTTGTCATAGGGCATCCCAAGGCCGCAACTGAATTTTCCCTTAAGCATCTGGAAAAATTTATAGCATTAAACAGGGATCATGAATTTATTCCTTTCAGCGAGCACCCGGCGGTAAAAGATGATTGATGGTGACGGCGTAATAGAGTTTATGGGCATAAAAATGCATGCCTGGACCATGAGTAAAACTGTAGCTGAGATCAGAACAAGAATAAGCTACGGACTGTTTACCCAGCATGTTGTTGTCAATGTCGCTAAAATAGTGAATATGGGCCGGGACAGTAAACTGCTGAACTCTGTTGAGTCATGCGATATTATAAATATTGACGGTATGGGCGTTGTCTGGGGGGCATCATTTCTTGGCTGCAATATCCCCGAAAGGGTTGCCGGGGTGGACCTTTTTCATAATCTGCTAGAGATGGCAGGAGCTGAAAAATATCCTGTTTACCTGCTCGGGGCGAAGCAGGACGTGCTCGAAAAAGCTGTTGAAAATATAGAAAAAAAATTTCCGCAACTTGAAATTGCCGGATATCATCACGGCTATTTCTGGGATGATGAGCAGAAGGTTGTTGAAGATATTTCCCGGAGCGGTGCAAGGCTGCTTTTTGTAGCTATCAGTTCTCCTAAAAAGGAAAATTTTATTTCCCACTGGCGTGAAAAGCTTGGAGTTGATTTTGTCATGGGAGTGGGCGGAACATTTGATGTTGTCGCCGGTAAATCAAAGCGGGCACCAGTTTTTATGCAGAAAGCCGGTCTGGAATGGTTTTACCGTCTGCTGCAGGAACCGCGCAGAATGTGGAAACGCTATCTTTTTACCAACAGTGTCTTTGCCGTGAAGCTTTTAAGATTCAAATTTTTAGGATTTTGAGCCATTTTTAGGGACTTATGAGCTGATCTAAATCCCCAGAGCTTTGTACACTGCTTTCATATCGGTATTTTCACGCACTATGTCCGCAAGGCGGTCCAGTGAATCTTCAATACCATACGAAATCTGTATTTTACCCAGTTTTTCAAAGCCCTTTGCAGTACGCAAAGTATCGATGAACCATCGCCTGAAACCGTCAGCGTCAAACAGTCCGTGGAGATATGTACCCCAGACAAGGCCTGATTTTAAGCCGAACCCGAGTGCTTTTGAAATGCCGATCGGTCCTTCTGAGCCTTTAGGGGTAAGAACCGCTCTTATCGTTGGTAGCAGCGGTTCAGTTACACCGTGGTGTATTTCATAGCCGTATACATCAAAGCCGCTGCGCGGATGGCTTGCCGTGGTTCTGGTCAAAGTTTTTTCAGGGGCCAGAGTAGTTTTTATGGGTAGCAGACCCATTCCTTCGTAGATTTCTGAACTACCGCCCTCGGACTCAATTCCATCCGGGTCAGCAATATGCTGCCCTAAAATTTGAAAACCACCGCAAATACCTACTATTGTTGATTTACCCAGAAGTTCTTTGACTGCTTTTTCCATGCCTGTGCGGCGAAGATGCAGCAGATCGGAAACAGTACTTTTGCTACCGGGTATTATAACTGCGTCAGGCCGTCCAAGGTCATCAGGATTGTCCACTACTCTGAGATTTACATCCGGCTCGCATTTCAGGGCATCAAGGTCAGTGAAATTTGAAATTCGCGGTAGATCAATGCAGACGATATCCACGCAGTCGCGTCTTGTGGAATTACTGCTAGATTTGTGAATGTCCTCTTTAAAGGAAACTGAATCTTCGTCTGGAAGCCCCAGATTGTTAATATATGGAATTACTCCCAGCACTGGTTTTCCGGTCTCCTGCAGGGTAAAATCAAGGGCCGGTGTAAGAAGTGACTGATCTCCACGGAATTTATTGAGCAGAAAACCGCAGACGGTATCCCGTTCGTCTGTTTCCAGAAGGGCCATGGTTCCGGCAATGGAAGCAAAGACACCACCACGGTCGATATCTCCGGCCAGCAGAACCTGTGCCTGAGCGTAGCGGGCCATAGCCATATTAACAATGTCGTGCTGTTTCAGGTTAATTTCCGCAGGGCTTCCGGCTCCTTCTATAACCATAATATCATATTCAGAACTAATTGAATCATAAGCTTTTTTTACAGCTTCAAAGGCTTTAGGCTTATATTCAACATACTTTCCAACCTTCATATTGCCCACAGGTTTTCCCATTACTATAACCTGTGACCCCAGATCACTGCCCGGTTTCAGGAGCACCGGATTCATGCGTACATCCGGTTTCAGACGGCACGCCAGAGCCTGAGTGACCTGTGCTCGTCCCATTTCACAACCGTTTTCAGTTACAAATGAATTAAGGGACATGTTCTGGGCTTTAAATGGAGCTACCTTGAATCCGTCCTGAAGCAGGATGCGGCACATGGCGGCTGTAAGGATACTTTTACCTGCATTGGAGCAGGTTCCCTGAAGCATCAGAGCGGGTTTTTTCGCTTTGTGGATTGTCTTTTTCTGTAATCCCGAAAATTGTCTAAGCTCATCAACGAGAAGTCTGTTTTCAGCATCTGTCCGCACTGCAATGCGGAAGTAGCTGTCATCCAGTCCATCAAAATTATCGCATTGCCTTACGGCTATTTTATTTGAGATCAGATGGTTTATTATCGCGGAGGCATTCATACCGACCCGTTGAACCTGACATAAGAGGAAATTTGCTTCCCCCGGAAAAACTCTAAGACCGGGAATTTCGGACAAACCAGCAACAAGTTCATTTCTGAGGCGGGTTGTCTCTTTTTGCGTAAGTTCAGAATAATCCGAATCTTTTAAACAGCGTGTGCCGACCCTCTGGGCCATAAGATTAACAGACCAGCAGGGCATTATTTCACGCATTTTCTGAATTATTTCAGGTGATGAAAATGCCAGCCCGAGGCGCAGTCCCGGTATGGCGTAAAATTTTGTCAGCGAAACAATAGTAATTACATTTTTAGGGCGTTTTTTTACAGTGCGGTCCAGATCTTCAACGAAAGCTGCGAATGACTCATCGATTATAAACCTGCTCTCGCTATAGCGGTTGGCAAGTTCACGTAACTTCCCTGTATCGAAAGTTGTTCCGGTGGGATTATTCGGCTGGGCCAGAAAAACAAGAGCAGGTGATTTTTCCAGAATAGCAGCAATAGCCTCAAAATCAGGTTGAAACCCGTTCTCCATGCCAAGCTGTATCTTTTCAATTTTTAATCCGGCAAGGGTACAGGCCCGCTCATAGTCAACGTAGCAGGGAACAGGTATCACAGCCTTTTTAAAACCGCCGAGCCGGGCTGCAATACATAACAGTTCTGAAGCTCCGTTTCCGGCAATGCATTCATTCGGCCATACTGAAAATTTTTCGCAGGCTGCCAGAGTAAGTTCCGAACATTCAGGATCAGGGTAACATTCTATCTCATCAATGGAGTGCAGTATTTCCTGCCTGAGCCATGACGGAGGGCCTATAGGATTTATATTGGCTGAAAAATCAGTAATTTCACATCCCGGGCAGCCGGCTTTGTCTGCCAGTTTTTTAATATTTCCGCCGTGATTGAACTTCTGGTCTGGAGCAGTAGGATCTGTTTTTAACGCAGGCATCTGTTTCCTCCGGGAAATGAAAATTTTTCAGTATTAATCTGTATAGGCATATCCCGTAACGGTATCAAATAAAAGATCCTTCAGTGAAATAGACTGATCCTGTTTCAGCCGGAACAAACGGCGCAGTTTCTGCCACGTTTTTTGGCTTCGTAAAGTCTTCTGTCCGAGAGATCAATAAGGTCGGCAGCGATAGGCATATCGCATTCTGCCAGACTTGCTGCTCCTGCGCTGACACTGATATTTATCATGTCGTTAGGGAGTTCTATGAGGGTTTTGCAGCATTGTGTACAGATTCTTTCCGCAACGGTTTCCGCGGCTTTGATGTCTGAAGAAGGCATGAGCACTGCGAATTCTTCTCCGCCGTACCGGCAGACGACATCAACGCCTCTTCTTGAATTTTCAAGTATGATTTCAGCTATCTGTTTTAGGGCCATATCCCCGGAGCTGTGTCCGTAGCGGTCGTTGATATTTTTAAAGTGATCAACGTCAAGCATCACCAGTGACAGCTCACCGCCACGGCGTCTGATTCTGGTGACTTCGTCATCCATGCGTATTGAAAGGTATCTTCTGGTATAAAGGTCCGTCAGAGGATCGGATATTGCCAGTCTGAAAAGTTTGGTATTTTCGATTGCAATGGCTGCAACTGTGGAAAGTATCCCAATCTGGAAAAGCTCGCAGTTGCTCCACGGTCTTTCCACTTCACGTTTGAGTGTTATGAAGCCTTTGACCATATCGCGCGAGCCTACAAGAGGAACACAGAGACAGGTTGAGTTTTCACACGGAGAATTTTTGCCTGAGGGGATGGGAAATTCAGACATGGGGCAGCCGTTTATTATAACCGGTTTCTGAGTGCTGGCAGCAGTTACCAGTGCGCCTTCAAATGGAACTTCCTCGTCAAGAAACATGCGTTCATAATCAATGCTGGCGCCTACAAGCGTAAGTTTTTCATCGCGTTCTTTGTTGATAATAGCGGCGTCTCTGCATGAGCCGATATCACAAAAAGCTTCAAGAGCACGGTCAATCACCGAGTGGTAATCAAGCTCCATTGCCAGCAGGCGAGTCGCGAAACTTACCGTAAGGAGTGTCGCGTCGAAATCAAACTGGTCAAGATTGCATTTGTTATCCATCAACTGGCATCCTGATTTAAGTGATTATTTAATTGGCTATTATCTAACTAACCCGACTACGCAGGAAAAACAACAGCCCCGCAGTAGATTTATAATCAAACTGCGGGGCCTGATAGCATTTTTAGGGAATTACACTCCGAGTCTGGCAGCAATTTCCTTGGCTGCTTTGCGGCCTGCACCCATTGCGGAGATGACTGTGGCTGAACCACTGACGATATCTCCACCGGCAAAGACGTTCTTAATAGAAGTTTCACCAGTTTCGGGATCGGCTTTGATGTAACCCCACTTGGTGAGATCAAGATCGGGTGTTGCTTCAAGCAGAATCGGATTAGCTCCGGTTCCAACAGCAAGGATGACCATATCCACATCAAGCTCGGAAGTTTCACCTTTGACAGGGACCGGTCTGCAGCGACCTGAATCATCTGGTTCGCCAAGTTCCATAACCTGAAGAGTCATGGATTTTACGCGTCCGTTTTCATCCCCGTTAATACTCATGGGAGATGTGAGAAGCTGGAACTTAACTCCTTCCTCTTCCGCATGATGCAGTTCTTCAGCTCTGGCTGGCATTTCGCCCATTGTGCGGCGATAGGTGATGTAAACATTTTCCGCACCGAGACGAAGGGCCGTTCTGGCTGCATCCATTGCTACGTTACCGCCGCCGATGACCGCTACATTGCGGGGGTGCGGAGCGGGAGTATCATAATTCGGGAAGTCGTAAGCGCGTCCGAGATTTATGCGGGTCAGGTATTCATTTGCGGAATATACCCCGACAAGATTCTCACCCGGAATATTCAGGAACCATGGCAGGCCTGCGCCTACTCCGATAAAAATTGCATCGTATCCATCGTCTATGAGGTCCTGAATAGTGATAGTACGTCCGCCTACCCAGTTGGGCATGAATTTAACACCCTTGGTCCAGAGTGCGCTTATTTCTTTGGCGACGATTTCTTTGGGCAGTCTGAATTCCGGTATTCCATAGACAAGAACCCCGCCGAATTCATGGAGTGCTTCAAAGATAGTAACCGGAACACCTCTGGCGGCAAGATATCCTGCAACAGTCAGACTGGATGGTCCTGATCCGATACAGGCAACTTTAAGATGGTCGTTTGGAAGACTGCAGGCCACATCACCGGTCAGCATTTCACAGGCTGAATCAGCTGTAAAAGTGTCGGCAACAAAGCGTTCAAGCCTTCCTATAGCAATAGGTTCACCTTTTTTACCAAGAATACAGGAACCTTCACACTGAACCTCCTGCGGGCAGACACGTCCGCAGACAGCAGGAAGGGCGTTTGTATTTTTGATAACCTTGTAAGCTTCGGGAATGTCACCCTCAGCTAAATGGCCGATAAAAGATTTAATATCGATTTCAACCGGGCAACCGCTCTGGCAGAGTGGTTTTTTACACTGTAGACAGCGTCCGGCTTCTTCGAGAGCCATTTCATAGGTGTAGCCAAGTGTTACTTCATTGAAGTTGTGACTGCGTTCTTCGGCCGGCTGTTCCGGCATGGGTACTCTGGGCGACTTGGGATTTTTTTTGTTATCAGCCATGGTCTTTCCTGAATAACTCAAGCGAGGTTCTTTCCTGATCCTTGTACTGGGACAGACGCATTTTCAGTTCGTTGAAGTCGACTTTGTGACCGTCGAATTCAGGGCCGTCAACACAGGCAAAGCGGGTTTCGCCGCCAACGCTGCATCTGCAGGCACCGCACATGCCGATTCCGTCAACCATAATGGAGTTCAGGCTGACAGTTGTTTTAACGCCGAAAGGTCTGGTTACATTGGCCACAGCTTCCATCATCGGAACAGGACCGATTGCAACAACTTCGGAAACATCTTTGTCTTTTTCAAGACGTTCTTTTAAAATATCGGTTACAAATCCTTTGTGTCCGTGGGTTCCATCGTCTGTAGCTATAAGAAGTTCAGGACAGAAACATCCAAGTTCGTCACAGAACAGGAGCAGATCTTTGCTTCTTGCACCTACAATTGCGACAACGTGGTTTCCTGCCTGATGGTGTCCTTTTGCAATGTGGTGCATGGCGGCAATTCCGGTTCCGCCGCCGACACAGATTACAGTGCCTGATTTCTCAATATGTGTCGGTTTGCCAAGAGGACCGCAGACATCAGGAATGCAGTCACCTTCTTTCAGGGTCTCAAGCATTGCCGAGCTTTTACCGACAACCAGATAAACAATGGTTATGGTTCCTTTTTCAGGATCGGTATCCGCGATGGTCAGTGGGATACGCTCACCTTTGTCGTGCACTCTTAAAATAACGAAGTTCCCTGGTTTGGCCTTACGGGCAATCTGTGGTGCGTCAATTACCAGCATGCTTGTCTGGCCGGGGATAAGTGACTTCTTTACAACTATTTTATTTTCCATGTTCTCCTACCCGTCTGATTTGGAGGGCAAAGTTAAAGCGTTGGAAACTATATTGCAAGACCCTTTTTAAAACGACAGAACTTGCTAAATTTTTATTTGCAAACTAATAAGAATAAAAAGTCAGTGTTTATAAACTTAGAGCTTCCACGGATGGAAGCCGGACCCAACCACGAAATAATCATGGATGAGGGCGTGTAAGGCCCACGGTGAAGCAGTTTTCCGCTTTTAAACGGAGACCGTGGTCTTTATTTCGTGGCCGGAAAAAATCCGGAGGAGCAAATGAGAATTGCCCCGAAAGCTCTTGAGCAATACAACTCCGCAGCCAGAGAACAGACTGCGCTAAAAAGATCCGAGGCCCTTAATCTTCAGGCCCGTGTTAAAACCAGTGAAGTAGGTTTTAAAGCCGGATCCTTTGGAGTCAGTTTCACTTCCCGCAAGGTTGAATTCGAGCAGGATGAAGCTGGAAAAAGTTCTGAATTTCTACGTTCTAAATCGTACAGCCATACTCAGGACGAAGAACTTGATATAATAAGCCTTCGGCATGAAATGAATTCAGGCTCACACACAGAGGACCGCAATTCCGATCTCATGGGGGTGGACATCCCCCGCTATCTGCGTACTCGCGCTGTTTCGGCATACCGGTCCCTTGCCTCTGTCAGTGAATATATTCCCGGCAGAGCTCTAGGGAAGGTTTGAATATTTCTGTACTAAGGGATCAAATTGTCAGGAGACCTGCCTTTGACAGGCCGTATAGTTCTCATTATGCACGTTGCGGTGATTATACCTATTTTGATGCACGAATCAATTGTTTAAGAGATAATAGCTCTGTTTGCTATATAAATCAAATATTTCAGTATATTGATAATTTGTATAATCCTGCCCGGAATAATCCGATTTTAAGATTACATGGCAGATTGGTTTATTGGGGAAGACTGCCTGCTACCTGCCCGAATGAAGCTATTGTTCAAAGTTGATGTTTATAATATGAAAACAGTTTGAATAAGATGATGGAGCTTCAGGGAGGGGGATTTCCTGTCTTCATTTTCCTTAAAGTGTTAGCATTAGACAGTTGGAGACAAATACCGTAAAAAGTCTTCGCTCAATTTCAGCGGTATCTGATTTCAAGGTACGGCAAACATTTCGAAAAAGGAGCCGCCGGGGCATAATTAAAAACCTCTGGCGACTGTTTTTATATGGACAAACTTAAAAGAATAAGAAATTTCAGCATAATTGCTCATATTGACCACGGCAAGTCCACTCTGGCTGACCGCATACTCGAACTGACCGGACTAGTTTCGGAAAGGGAGAAAAAAGCTCAGTATCTCGACAGAATGGACCTTGAACGCGAGAGGGGTATTACTATCAAGTCCCAGACTGTGCGCATCCCGTACAAAGCCTCGGACGGAGAAGAGTATATTCTCAATCTTATTGATACCCCCGGACATGTGGACTTCAGTTATGAAGTCTCCAGAAGCCTTGCTGCCAGCGAGGGGGCTTTTCTTGTTGTCGACGCAACACAGGGAGTTGAGGCGCAGACTCTGGCAAATGTCTTTCTGGCTCTGGATAACGATCTGGAAATTGTTCCGGTTCTCAATAAGATAGATCTGCCGAGTGCGGACCCTGATAAAATTTCACAGGAAATTGAGGAAGTCATCGGACTTGACTGCTCAGACCCTATTTGCATCAGTGCCAAAACAGGCGAGAATGTAGACCGGGTTCTTGAGTCTATAGTCAAAGATCTTCCCGCTCCTGAAGGGGACGCGCAAAAGCCGCTTAAAGCTCTGATTTTTGATTCATGGTATGATTCATATCAGGGTGTTGTCGTTCTTTTCCGAGTGCTCGACGGTGAGCTGAGAAAAGGTGACAGGATTCAGATTTATTCTTCCAAAAGGACTTTTGATGTCACCCGCATAGGTGTTTATTCACCTGAAGCTCAGGATATCGATGTACTGGGACCGGGTGAAGTTGGCTTTTTATGCGCCAGCATGAAGGAGCTGAATGATGCTCCGGTGGGCGATACAATTACTCTGGCATCCAATCCGACTAAAGAGCGTTTTCCCGGTTTTCAGGTCGTAAAGCCTATGGTTTTCTGTGGACTTTATCCTGTTGAGCCTGCCGAGTATGAACCCCTTAAGGTGGCTCTTGAAAAACTGCAGTTGAATGATACCGCTTTTTCATACGAGCCGGAAACCTCTTCTGCTCTCGGTTTCGGATTTCGCTGTGGTTTTCTTGGTCTGCTTCACATGGAGATTATTCAGGAAAGGCTGGAACGTGAATTTCAGGCCAAGCTTATCGCCACAGCTCCTTCGGTTATTTATAAAGCCACTCTCAAAACCGGAACAGTTGTGGAAATCGATAACCCCAGCAAACTTCCTGCCGCTGGTGACCTTGAAACTCTTGCGGAACCGTATTGCCGTCTTGAAATACATGTTCCAAATGAATTTGTGGGCAGTGTGCTGGCCCTGTGTGAAGAAAAGCGCGGTATCCAGAAGGATATGCGGTACCTGACTTCAACAAGGGTTATCATAACTTACGAAGTTCCTTTTGCTGAAATTATGTATGACTTCTTCGATAAGCTGAAATCCCAGACCAAGGGATACGCTTCACTCGATTATGAAGTCATCGACTATCGCGAATCAAATCTCGTAAAACTTGATATATTGATTAACGGTGATCCTGTGGACGCTTTTTCGGTTATTGTTCACCGTGAAAACGCTTATCACTATGGTAGATCCATCGCTTTGAAACTCAAAAGAGCTATTCCGCGCCAGATGTTTGAAGTAGTTATTCAGGCTGCTATCGGCAACAAAGTCATTGCCAAGGAACGTGTGGCTCCGTTTCGTAAGAATGTTACTGCGAAATGTTATGGCGGAGATATTACCCGTAAGCGCAAACTTCTTGAAAAACAGAAAGAAGGAAAGAAGCGTATGAAAAAAATGGGTAATGTTGAAATTCCGCAGGAAGCTTTTCTTGTGGTTCTCAAGGCTGGAGACGATTAACGATAATCTCCGGGTAACCCCGGTGTAATAAGGACATATTCATGAATCCCAGATGGCAGAGCACATTCAAAGAATACCTGGAAGCACTCATAATTGCGCTTGTTCTGGCGTTTTTCATCAGGACTTTTATTGTTCAGGCTTTTAAAATTCCGTCCGGCTCAATGCTCCAGACTCTTCAGATAGGCGACCATCTGCTGGTCAAGAAGTATGAGTACGGGGTAAAAATTCCGTTTACCGATCACGTTCTGATCCCGATACATGATCCCAAATACAAGGACATTATCGTGTTTAAGTATCCGGGAGACCCGAGTATCGATTATATCAAACGTGTCATTGGTGTACCGGGAGATACTGTTGAAATTCGCGACAAAAAAGTTTTTGTAAACGGCAAAGAGCTTGATGAACCCTATGTGCAGTATACTGATGCCGGGCATATCTCACCCATAAGAGATAATATGCCGCCCCGCAGAATCCCTGAAGGCGAGTATTTTGTCATGGGTGACAACCGTGACGGCTCCAACGATTCCAGATTCTGGGGCAATGTTCCCCGTGAAAATATTCTCGGAAAGGCCTGGGTGATCTACTGGTCATGGGAAGGTCCTCAGAATATCCGCTGGAACAGAATCGGACAATTTACCCGTTAGAGTATAATTTCGATACGTTATAAAATGTATTTTAAAAGGCTGAACACCTCTGGGTGCTCAGCCTTTTTTGTTTCGCTTAGATTTCATCGATATTTTTTTGCTGATACTCCCATGCTCAATTTTGAGTGTGTAATTTATATCTTATCCCGCTAAACCGGGTTGCAAGCTGTCTTGATTAATTCTATCACTTTGCAAATGTTAATAAATTAAATCAGGAAGTTTTCCATGATAGCCAGAGTATTATGTGCCGCTTTAATGGGCATTGACGCTTTCAAAGTCGATCTTGAAGTTGATCTCGCCAGACAGGGCATGCCTGCTTTCACAATGGTGGGGCTGGCGGAAGGTGCGGTTAAAGAATCCAAAGAACGCGTCTTTTCAGCTCTTAAAAACAGCGGTTACCGTCTGCCTCCTTCAAGGATAACAGTAAATCTGGCTCCGGCAGACATGCGCAAAGCCGGGTCAGCCTATGATCTGCCGCTTGCAGTGGCTCTGCTGGGTGCTGCCGGAGTGATAGACCCGGAAATCCTAAGTGGCTGGTTTTTTGCCGGAGAACTTTCACTAAATGGTGAAATAAAGCCTGTTAACGGAATGCTGCCGGTAGCAATTGAAGCAAGACGGAACAAGGCTAAAGGACTGGTTGTCGCTCCTGAAAATGCTGATGAAGCCGCTGTGGTGGAAGGGCTGGACGTTTATTCTATCAGGGATTTAACCTCAGTAATTTCATTTTTAACTGCGGAAACGGAAATAAAACCACATTTGGTGGATACGCAGAAATTATGGAATGGTCGTCAGAATTTCGGTCTTGATTTCCGTGAAGTCAAAGGTCAGGAGCATGCAAAAAGGGCTATAGAAATAAGTGCGGCCGGCAACCATAACATTCTGTTCATAGGGCCTCCCGGCAGTGGAAAGACCATGCTGGCTCAAAGAATCCCCACCGTGCTGCCGCCTCTTGATTTTGAGGAGGCTTTGGAAGTTACAAAAATTTACAGCGTGGCCGGACTTCTTGATCGTGATAAATCCCTTATGGTTTACAGACCATTTAGAGCACCACACCATACCATAAGCAATGCCGGTTTAATCGGAGGCGGCTCATATCCTCGTCCGGGCGAAGTTTCGCTGGGGCATAGGGGAGTTCTTTTTCTGGATGAGTTGCCCGAGTTTAAAAAAAATGTGCTTGAAGTTCTGCGCCAGCCGCTGGAGTCGGGCAGCGTAACCATATCCCGTGCGGCGATGTCACTTTCATATCCGGCTGACTTTATGCTCGTGGCCGCTATGAATCCGTGTCCGTGCGGATATCTGACTGATGACCGCCATCCCTGCACTTGTTCTCCTGCTGCTGTTCAGCGTTATTCCTCACGCCTTTCAGGTCCGCTTTTGGATCGTATCGATCTTCAGGTTGAAGTTCCTGCTGTTGATTACAGTGATCTCAAGGGCGGGCATGGAGCTGACTCCGCCGGGATGCGCAGCAATATTGAAAGAGCCAGAAAGGTTCAGGCTGAAAGATATAGCGGAATGGAGATACATACCAACAGTGAGCTTTCAGGGTCATCACTGGAAAAATATTGCAGCCTGACTGAAGCTGAACATGGTTTTCTTGAAAAAGCTGTTCAAAATCTGGGTCTTTCCGCGCGTGCATACACGAGAATTCTTCGCATTGCCCGCACTATAGCCGACCTGTCAGGGGATGCTGACATCAAGACTTTCCATCTAGCGGAAGCAATAAACTACCGCAGTATGGACAGGCAGAATAACTGAATTAATGTAGATGAATCACCGTGTCATATTTGAAATAAAAATGCTGAAATAAGAGGGACATCCTCATATTTCAGCATTTTTATTGCGCTTATATCACATCAATAGTTAAACGGATTGAATTATTTTTGAGCTGTTTTCTGCAGGAACCAAACCATGTTTTCACCAAGGTTGACCATGTTCTGCATTGCTTCGTTATCATTTTCAACTTCACCGGGATTCAGGCCGTATCCTATGTTCCAGTATGTTGATCCTGCTGTAAACATTTGTGAAATTCCGAAAAGACGGTTGATGCTGTCATAAACCTGAGTTCCGCCTCCGCGTCTCACTGCAACAACAGCTGCACCAACTTTGCGCTTGAGCAATGCTCCATTGGCAAGCGTTACATAGCCGGCACGGTCTATGAGAGCTTTGATTTCTGTGGAAACATTGGCAAAATATGTTGGTGAACCAAGAATAATGCCATCTGCTTCAACCATTTTTTCAATACATTCGTTAACGAAATCATTATCAATGGAACACTTGCCGTCTTTGTTTTCAAAACATTTCTGACAGGCCATGCATCCGTGGACTTTTTTACCGCCGATATGCACGAGTTCTGTTTCTATGCCTGCTGCTTCAATTGTTTCCAGAACTTTTTTTAAGAGATGTTCAGTATTTCCACCTTTTCTGGGACTGCCATTAAATGCGACAACTTTCATTTTTTTCTCCTTAATATCTTTATTTGAATTTGTTCACTTCCTGTATTAATAGCTTATACAGATTTTTTAGCAAGTACATACCAATTAGTATGGTAGTTTCTAAAAAGAAACTAAGGAGAAAATATGAGCTGTAAAGTTAAAGTGCTGGGCGAAAAAAAATACAGATGTTTTTTTGAATTGACTCTGCAGGTAATAGGCGGGAAGTGGAAACCCATAATTATTTATCATCTTGGCAATGAGGGGACTTTACGCTTCGGGGAACTAACCAGAAGCATTGGCGGGATAACCCAGAAAATGCTCACCCAGCAGCTGCGTGAGTTGGAGAAAGATGGTCTTGTGAACAGGAAGGTTTATAATCAGGTTCCACCAAAGGTGGAGTATTCTCTTACCGATCTGGGTAAAAGCCTGATGCCTATTCTCGATCAGCTCAGAGACTGGGGTATAGGTTACGAAGATGCTATCATTGGAGATTCGTTTGAAACTGAGGGATATGAATCCCGTGAAATCAGGGTCAAAGCTGAAGACCAGCCTCTTTCATAGCCAATCCTGCAAAGTCTGGTTTTGAGCGTGGATTGCCGTGAATAAATATTCTCAAGCTGAGCTATTTGAGGTTTTCCAGTCTGATACGGGCTGTTTTAAATATTTCAATAGCCGCTACGGAATTTTCCGGGAGCATTTCATCAATGGCAGAAGTAAGATCTTCTGCTGCTGCAATTGATTTTAGCTCTTTTACAGCTTTTTCCAAATTTGTTTCAGAAAGCTCCGAGGCCGCGAGAATTTTATGGATAATCGGCTCTGCTGTTTTTTTATCCAGCAAGGTGATTCCGTGGAGATATTTTTCCAGAGCAAGATAACCGTGGCTTATTTTATAAGATGACAGCAGTTCTTCATAAAGTTTGTTAAGGTCTCCGCTTTTATCAGCCGCGGCAAAATCTTCGATTCTGGCGGCAGAGTTCATTACGGAAACAACTCCGAGACTTCCGGCCATTCCTCTAAGCATATGTGCAGTGCTTATCAGCTGATTTCTGTCTTTAAGTTCAAGCTCGCTGCCTATTTTTTCGATGTATTCAGGAGCCTTTTCAAGGTAATGTTCGGATAGCGAAAAAATAAGATCAAGGTTTCCACCGATCCGCTTCATGGTCCCGGCAAGATCAAGGTGCTTATTTTCGTATTCCGCCTGAGGTCTTATCTGCTCCGGTGAAGGCTTCTCTGCTTTTTCTGCAACCTGTTCCTTTTGCTTAGTGATGTGATCAGGGAGCCATTTAGCAATAGTTGCATACATCTGGTCCGGGTTTATCGGCTTGCTCAAAAAGTCATTCATTCCACTGTCAAGAACCGCATTACGGTGCTCGTTCATTGTGTGCGCAGTCATCGCTATGACTGGAATATTAGCTGTTTTACTTATTTTGCGTAGTTCTTTTGTTGCGGTATATCCATCCATAACCGGCATTTGAACATCCATCAGGATCAGGTCATAATCTTTTTGCTCAATCATTTTCAGAGCAACTTTTCCGTTCTGAGCCCATTCTGAATCAATGCCGAATCCTGAAAGGACTTCTTTGGTTATACTCCAGTTTATATTGTTATCTTCGACAACAAGAACATCAGCCCTGATAAATTGTTTCTGCTCTTCTTCAGGTTCTTCTGTTTCTTTAAAAACATAACTGTCCGGGTATCCGAGAATCGAATTCAATGCCTTGCCAAGGGTTTCTTTTCCAAACGGTCTGGTGAGTATGGCCCTGACTCCTGATGCAGCAAGGTCAGCTTCGTGGACCCGTATATCAGGACTTGATCCGGTAATTATAAACTCAGGACATCCGTCAGGATTGCTGTCACGGGTTTCAGCTATAATCCCCAGACCATTTATGCCATTCTTTTTATAGATAAGGTCTATGATAACGGCAGAGTATTTTTTTCTGCCGACTAGTTGCGGAATATTTTTTATATCCTCAATTTCTTCATATTCAAGTTGGAATTTTCTAAGCAGCTCACCGGTATATCTTCTTACTTTTTTATTCTCATGGGCCACAAGTACTGGTAATTCAGGTATCTCTGAATCTTGAGTATTTTCAAGGTCATCTTCAGGCAGATAACCCATCTTTACAGTAAAAATGAAGCTGGTGCCTTCTCCTTGAGTGCTGGAGATATTTATGGAACCTCCCATAAGCTCAATTAGATTTTTGCTTATGGTAAGTCCCAGCCCGGTTCCCCCGTATTGGCGGGTTATGGAGTTATCGGCCTGTGAGAATGAATCAAAGAGGTTGCCGATTTTATCTTTGGGAATTCCTATTCCGGTATCAGCAACCACGAATTCCAGTATAACTGCTTTTTTATCTGTCCATTTAAGGTCGCATGAAATAGTTATTTCACCCTGTTCGGTGAATTTTAGAGCGTTGCCGGCAAGATTGGTGAGAACCTGCCGTAACCTTAAAGGATCTCCTGAAATTTTTTCGGGAACGCTGGGGGATATGTTGATAATGCGTTCAATTCCTTTTCTCTCAGACTCCACGGCAATGAATTCAAAAGCATCAAGTATAACGCTTTCAGTCTCAAAAACAGTTTTTTCCAGATCAAGCCGTCCGGCCTCAATTTTAGAAAAATCAAGGATATCGTTCAGCAGTCTTAACAGGGAGTTGGCAGATGAAAGGATTCTTGAGGCAAATTCTTTCTGTTTTGTATTGAGATCGGTCTTGATAAGCAGATGTGAGAGGCCAATGACTCCATTCATTGGAGTTCTTATTTCGTGGCTCATATTTGCCAGAAAAATACCTTTGGCTTTGTTGGCCTGATCAGCCGTTTTTCTGGCTTCTTCCAGTCTGCGTTCAATATCTTTCTGCCTTGATATGTCCGTAAAGCTTTCGATAAGAAGTGTTTTGCCGTTAAGATTTGTTTTAACGGCACTTTTTAAAACAGGAATTACTTCTCCGGTTCTGGTGATGAGAACTCTTTCGGAGTTATCAACTTCCATATCAAGGTCTATAATAGGGCAGTTGCCGACCTGCTCCGGGCAGATGAAATTATGACAGGTTTTATTGATCAGCTCTTCACGCGGAGCTCCGATGAGATCAACCGCTGATTTGTTGATATCGGTTATGGTGTGCGTTTCCGCATCAATAACAATTATGCCGGTGGGAACAGAGGCAAACAGAGCCTGAATGAATTTTTCTGATTCCCTGACTTTCTGCTCAGCTTTATTTTTTTCGCTGATATCCATAAAGGCTTCGAGAATGACTTTGCGTCCATCCAGAAGAATCGGCAGGGCATTTTTGATGATGGGAATTTCTTTTCCGTTCAGGGTACGGAGTTTTAATTCCATATTATGGTTTAAAAGTTTTTTTTCACTTATGGGACAATTACTTCCCGGTGCCAGTCTGAAAAGATCAGAACAGCGCTCAATATGAATGTCATCTATGCTTTCTGCTCCCAGCATATCCAGACCGGCTTTATTGATCATGCGCATGGTTCGGTCAGATTCCATAAGCACGACTCCTACAGGAATGGAGTCGAGAATGGTCTTGATGCTTCTATGGGCCTCTTCAAGTTTGACATGCCGGTTTCTGCGTTCATCAAGGATAGCTCTGATCCGGTACATGATACGCAGAAAAAGTATGAAGCAGGTCAGACTTAAAATAGTTATCGAGACATGATGCCATAACGTTAGCTGCTGTAGGGCTTTCTTTCTGTCTAATTTTATTTTTTCTATATTTTCATGTGCTTCATAAAATATTTTATTGGCACTTTCCGTCGATCTGCGCAGCAGTGAATCAATTTCCATCATCATCATTTTAGATTTTTCAGCCGCAGCAGAAGTGGTGCGGTCCTTCCTGATGGATATTCTTTTGTTTCTGTATATGCTTTTTATTATGTCCTTTATCTCAATTATTTTGGGAGTCAGATTGAGAACTTCAAGGTCATATCCGTTATTGGCGTCAGGTTGATAGCTGATGTTTCTTTTAAAAGAGTCGATGTCGTAAAAATTTGCCTTAAGTTCCTGAGAATAAACGCCACCATCCCTTAAGACTTTTATTATTCTTTCAATGTTGTTTACATTGATTTCCGTTTTGTGGGTGAATATATCCAGCGTCCTCAGATCGTCAGCGTTATACATTGTCTGAAGAGTTAATTCGATATGCAGCAGATTATTGATTATTGACCGTCCGAGATCGTAACGGGAAATCTGATTTTCCAGATTATGTCTGAAGTTGTTATCAATTTTGAGTGAGAGATGCTCAAGCCCCCCCATGATCAGGATAGCCAGAGTCAGGGAAAGGGTCAGATAAATAATCTTTCTGGTTATCTGCTCAGAAAGTAAGCCTCCGACGAAATTCATTCTTTCTACCTTATCTCGTACAGACCGAATTTGTTGAAAATTTTACGCCCTGCATCGGAAGCTGCAAAATCAAGAAATTCTTTTGCCAGATCGTGGTGTTTGGAGACCGTGAGAACTCCGAGAACCAGCTTTTTTTTGGCTGCATACTTTTCGTCAATGGGCAGAACCTCGACGAAATCTTTGTTTTCAGGCCATGTTGAAGTTGCAAACCAGTTGATGACCAGATCAGCCTCCTTATCCTTGATAACCCGGATAAGGTCCTTGGAATCTGTTGTCATCTGTCTTGCGTTTTTAATTACCTGATCAAAGTTACCATATTTTTTGAGAATATTTTTGGTTTCTCTGCCTATACTGCCGCTTTTAGGATTTCCAATAACAACATAATATGAACTGTTGGCAAGGGAGGACAGATCCTCCGGGATATTCAAGGGGTTGCCTTTCAGGGTCATCATAGCAGCTTTATTGAATCCTACAGGAGCTGTCTCAGCAACGAGACCTGATGATACTGCTTCTTTGATATAAGTTTCCGAGCCCGGCAGGTAGAGATCGCCTACCATATTTGTCTTTATTGATTTGAGAAGATTACCGGACCCGCCTTTGGTGATGACAACCTTGCAATCATGCTTTTTTTCAAAAATTTTAGCAATTTCAGCCATAGGTCTGATCATTGTTATTCCGCAGTAGATCAATAGATTTTTTTGAGATTTCTGTTCTTCAGGGAAACATGAAGCAAGGGATAGTGTGATGCTGAAAATGACTGCTACGGAAATTAATTTTTTTATCATTTTATCAGGTCCCGTTTATTAAAATCTTAAAAACTATATTGATGAATGCCATTCTACCATGAAAATCAAGTTAATGGGAGACCGTAATTCAGTAATTTTCTATATATGATTAATTTTATCAGATCAGGGGCTTCCGCTTTGCGCATCCTGAAAGATTAAATCCTGCCCAGTGCTGAATATTTCCTGATTTTATAAAATAAAACCAATTTGTTATCCAGAGTGACAAGATTTTCCATTGCAAAATCAGTTTACAATATCGTTCAGCTATAATCTGTCAGGAATGTTTGCTCTCATCAAGTACTTTAACATTATCTATTAAAGCTTTGCGGTTTATTTCTTTCCAGAGAACATTAAAGTATAAAGCTGCTTCTGATTTAGGTTCAAAGGTGAAAACCGGAGCTTTTTCCAGTCCCATTCTTTCAATTGCAGCTCTTGCAGGAATCTGATTTTCACAAATGATGCCCGGAAATTCCTTACGGCATTTCAGCATGACTGCATGATGCACTGATTTTCGGCGGTCATACATATTAAAAAATGGTATGAGTCTGGTTTCTTCACCGGTGATTTCTTTGAGGTAGGACTGGATTTTTAAAAATGTCTGTCTGGAGAGTTCTGCTGGAACCATCGGCATGATGATATTTTTGACGGACATGAACACGGCATCGGATAAAGCTGAGATGCTTGGTGGACAATCAAAGAAAAAATAATCATATATATCAGCCATTGATTCCACGAGGCGTATCAATTTTTTGGCCGACTTTTTACTGTCTTCCATAATAAGATCGAGGTGACGAAATTCAAATCCTGCGGGGATGATATCTAGATTTTTATAAGGAGTGGGGCGAATGCAGGCTTGAAGTTTTTTGCGGTCTTTAATAATTTTTTTAACCTTGATGTCTTCAAAAGCAGGATTTCCAAGATGAAATGTTGCAGCTCCCTGAGGGTCAAGATCCCATATAAGTGTCTTATTTCCCGATTGCGCAGCGAGATAGGAAAAGTTTACAGCTGAAGTTGTTTTACCCACACCGCCTTTCATATTGTAGCATGCAAAACTTTTCATATTTTCTCCTGAAGATTCTTACGATCGCTAATAGATTAAATTTAATAATTATTTTTTTACTGATTATTACATTTCCTCTTATTGAATGTTAAGATTATGTTTCATTTTTTTATTTTAAATAAAATTAATAAGGTTATCAGTATTGTAGAGTCAGTTTAAGGGGTGTATCCACTGGCAATCTCAGTTATTGATTCAGTTAAAAGGATTCTGGTTTGAATAAGACAATTAGTGATCTGCCTATCGGTGTTTTTGATTCAGGTGTCGGTGGTCTTACGGTTCTGGCTGCACTGCGCAATCTGCTTCCTGAAGAAGATTTTTTATATCTTGGTGATACCGCACGGGTTCCATACGGGACCAAAAGTGCTGAATCTGTTTCCAGATATGCGGTTCAGGCCGCCGGAGCTTTGGTAAAACGCGGTATAAAAATGCTGGTTGTCGCCTGCAATACGGCTTCTGCTGTATCCATCGAACCATTAAAAGACTATTATCGTCAACTTGACGTTATAGGCGTTGTCCGCCCCGGTGCCAGAGCTGCATGCAAAGCTACTGAAAGTGGCAATATTGCCGTGATTGCAACTGAAAGCACCGTTAACGGCGGGGCATATGAAAAAGCAATTAAAAGCATCAGGCCTGATGCCCATGTTATTTCAGCTCCCTGCCAGCTTTTTGTCGCCCTTGCTGAGGAAGGGTGGGGTAGTGGGGAAATTGCCGAAGCTGTAGCCAGAAAATATTTAAATCCGCTTTTTGCTTCATTTGGGAATGAAAAACCTGATTCGCTTGTTCTCGGTTGCACTCACTTTCCGGTTCTTAAAACTGCTATAGCTGCTGCGGCCGGTCCCGGTGTTCAGCTTGTTGATTCTGCAGGAACCACTGCTCTGGAAGTAAAGCAGATGCTTGCCGACAGGGATATGTTTCATTCTAAAGGGCATAAGGGTGAGTATGCTTTTATGGCTACTGATTGCGCTGAACGGTTTGCAAAAGTCGGCAGCGCATTTCTTGGCGAAGAAGTGCTTCGGGAACAGGTAGAGATTGTTGATCTTTAAGCGTCTTTAAATAGATATCTGCTGATCATTTCTTTTAATGCCTCGCATTTCTCATTTAATTTTTTGCCATTATTATCAATGAGGCATTTGTGAACGGTTTTTTCAATTGCCGAGCAGATTACATCCGCAGCTGGTTCCAGATTGACTATTCTGATATCTTCATTGCTGTTTTTTAGGATAGCTAAGGTCTTCTCGGTAACGGTTTTTTCTAGCTCTAATTCATGTTTTTTGATGAATTCGAAGCGGTTTACCAATGCTCCTATTTCCTTGTGAAGTCCGGGTGATAAACTGTGGGCATCAATGCTGGCCTGAATCAGCTCCTCTATTGTCTCACTTCCTTTCTGGTGTGATTTTTTTTCTGAGAATCCGCCATAAACACTGCTTATAATCCTGTTTCCATATAAGGCGACAACTTCCTTAAGAAGCTCCTTTTTGTCTTTGAAGTAGCAGTAGAATGTTCCAACAGCCACATCCGCTTCAGTGCAGATTTCTGCAATGGTGCATTGGTCATAGCTTTTATGCGCAAAAATTTTCATACCGCAGACAATTAGAGCTCTTTTTTTCTGCCTGCTTCTTTTCTGCACCGGTTCTCGTGTATTTGTTCCACTCATAATATGAATTTATATTCACATTAAATAAAGTGCAAGATTTTTAAAATATATGAATATGAATTCATATTTATATTGTATAGGCAGCAAATTCAAAACAGGTACTGATCTTAAGATAATTTTAAGAGGAAACTTTAAAAGGAAGGATTGTCAGATTCACACAGTCTTTCAGGGAATCTAAAAATTCAAGCAGTTCCCGCTGCTGATGTCTGCTGTATCTTAACAGCAGGATACCGCGTATTTTATCTGCCACGGTAAATATGGCTATATTGTCTACAGCTTCAAGCATGAATCTGAACATAGCTATATCTGACGGCTTTACCTGTATATAAAGTCTGTCTGAATTCTTGGGAGCAGGTAGAAGCGGCTTTGGTCTTGGTTTTCTGCGTTTGCGGGGCATAATTTCTTTGGGTTGAAGTGGAAAAAGTTCTATTGCCGGAACTCCTGATCAGGGTCAAGAAGGAAAAATCTATTTCAAAGTAAAAGTCAGGCCCCGAATTTAGATAATATCCGGGGCCTGAAAATAAATAGTATAAAATTTAAAGAATTTCGTAGCCGTCTTCAGTTATCAGAGCCATGTACTCCCAGCGGACTCCACCCCAGTCTGAATAGTACAATCCGGGTTCCATGGTGACAACCATTCCCGGTTTCAACTCTCCTCTGGCAGAGGGGCTTACGCTTGGTGATTCATGCGTTTCAAGACCGATACCGTGGCCTAAAGAGTGAGTGAAATATTTTTCCACACCCAATTTTTCAAAATGGGTATAAGCAGTGCGGTAGGCCTGAGAAATAGGCAGTCCCGGCCTTAGGGTCTTGATGGCTGCTGTTTGTGCATCCATAACCTGCTGGCGGACTTCAAGAAATCTGTCTGAAGGTTTGTCACCCACCCAGAAGGTTCTGGTCTGGTCGGAGCAGTAATCATCAACACGGCAGCCCATGTCGATTAAAACATGAGAACCTTCTTTTAAAGTCGTTTCACCGGGAATCGCGTGGGGGAGAGCGGCGTTCTGATCTATCCCTACGATAGTGGTAAACGCCAGCTCACTGGCTCCGCCATTGCGGAAGAGCTGCTCTATTTCCCAAGAAATCTCCAGTTCGGTTTTACCGGGAATAAGCGATGGTTGAATCTGCTCGTAAACTTTATGGTTAAGGGCGCAGGCTTTTTTCATGCATTCTATTTCAGAAGCATCTTTAACCATACGCAATTGTTCAACCAGAGCCGGAGCCGATTTAAGTTCACAAAGCTCTTTTAATTTTTCATGCTCAAAAACAGAAACATCATTGTAGTCAATGAACAGAGATGTGATTTTATTGTAATGGAAAAATTTTTTCAGAGCTTCAAATTTACGCCCGGAATAAATGAATATTTTATCATTATCCCAGACTCTTTTGGCTGCATCGTCATAGCGCGGATCAGTAAGCAGATAGTCATCCCCTGATTCAGTTACAATAATCCACCCTGCGGTTTCGTTGCACTGGGGATCGTGCAGTTCAAAACCACTTAAATAAAATCTGTTTGCTGAAGAGTTTATCAGCAAAGCAGGGATTTTGTATTGTTTCATCAGGGCGCGCAGTTTTTCACGTCTGTTCTCAAAAATTATTTTATCGAATTTCATATTAGTTTAAATCCTGTAAGTGGTTTCAGGTTGGCCGGAAACCATTCTATCAGCCCATTCAACTCCCTGCATTACCGAGTGATCCATATTTGAGACTTCATATTTCCATCCTCCGAAACGACCGCGGGAGTAAATATCGAGTTTTTCAAGTTCCGGCTGAAGTAGTTTTAACGCTTCGTTTCTTTCTAAGCAAGGA
Source organism: Maridesulfovibrio bastinii DSM 16055 (assembly GCF_000429985.1). Classification (NCBI taxonomy): domain Bacteria; kingdom Pseudomonadati; phylum Thermodesulfobacteriota; class Desulfovibrionia; order Desulfovibrionales; family Desulfovibrionaceae; genus Maridesulfovibrio; species Maridesulfovibrio bastinii. The sequence goes on along the minus strand of NZ_AUCX01000006.1, from coordinate 125,691 downwards.
ACAGGATAACCATAATCAACGTTTATGGACCATCTGGAAATAATTTTATTACGCTCAGCTGTGCCGATGAGTCCGGTGTTGACCAGCCCCTGTTCTATTTCCGCAAGCATGGAATCGAGTTTTTCAGGTTTTTGATTTGAATGGGAGACTTCACACATAAGAGCCCTGCCTGAACCCGGCACAGGTGTGTTATTGGGGGAGTAGTTGTGGAAATTTGTCATTCTGTAAAAAGGACAGTCCCTTTCAGGGAAATACATCCAGCATCTGGAATCAGGTCTGGATTCTGATAAACCGATACCGCCGACAAAAACACTGTTGTGTTTAAGTTTAGCAGCAGCATTAATCAGGCTGGTTTTTGAATCAGGTATGAGTTTTGTAACCAGCAGATCAAGTGGAAGAGTGCTTAACAGATTGTTGTAGCTGAAACTGTTTCCGAGATGATCGGTGATGATTTTCTGCGCGGTATCAATGCGGACTGCCTTGGTATTGTAGATGATATTATCTTCGTACCTAGCTGCAAGTTTGCGGTATATTTCACCTGTTCCACCCTTCAACGGGAATTTAAAAGTATTATTGGGGCCCCATGAAACCTGATCGCGTTCAAGCAAAATATTTTTAAGGACACTGCGGAGGTCAACAATGCTTATTCTTTCACCTATCCATGAGAAATCCATATCCTCGGGATGAGTTGCCCAGACCTTGAAGTTATAAGGGAGCATGAAATAGCGGGCGATTCCTTCTCCGAATATTTTAAGAATCCATTCTTTAAAGTTGGCTGGAGCTTTTTCAGACCTCATTCCCGGTAAAAGTGCTTTCACACAATCCCATCTTACCTCAGGCGGAAGGTGACGAATGTTGTTTTGAAAAGGGTAGGGAACCCATGTCGCAGCCGCTCTGACAAAAGATTCCCGCTGGTGTTCAAGGAAATTGTCACACAAAAGTGAATCAAGGAGCCTGTCATAATATTCATAATGGGAAAAAACGACATGCCCGCCGATATCCCAGATAAATCCTTTTTCGTCCGTAAAGCTTGAAGCCAGCCCGCCGGGATAGGAATTTTTTTCCAGAAGGATAACGGAATCCTCTCCCCGTTCTTTAAGCCTGTGCAATGCTCCAAGCCCCGTGGGACCTGCTCCGAGAATAATATATTCAGCTTTCATTGTGATCACTCCGCTGTAGTTTTTTGACCTTTGAGAAAGCATTAAGCAAAGCTCATGCCTAAAGATTCGCAAGGGGAAAAAAATAAAAAAATGCAGTGTCACCGACCTTTGTCATTGCCGTAACAGGTTTGTAACTGTTTTCGTTTAGACCTCTCGTATCGGTAATTAACGGACACGGTAAACGCGTCTAAATGACAAATTCATTTTGGAGGATCTAATGAAAAAAATTATTGCCCTGTTGGCAGTACTTACTCTGTCTTTTGCAGGATCTGCTTTTGCAGGTTCACTTCAGGTTAAAGGTTCCACTACTGTTCTGCCTCTCATGCAGAAATGCGCAGAAGCTTTCATGAAAGCAAATCCCGGTGTTTCTATTTCAATTTCAGGTGGCGGTTCCAGTAACGGAGCTAAAGCCCTCATCGATGGAACTACTGACATTGCAATGATGTCCCGTGATATGAAATCACAGGAAATTCAGCGTGCAACCGACAATGGCCGCAAACCGGTACAGTTTGTTGTTTCTTACGACTGCATCGTTCCTGTTGTTCATCCCGGCAACAAGGTTAATAACCTTACCCAGATGCAGCTTCTCGGAATCTACACCGGTAAAATCACCAACTGGAAAGAGCTTGGTGGCGAAGACGGTAAAATCGTAGTTATCTCCCGTGACACTTCTTCCGGTACTTATGACTGCTGGAAGCACAAAATCATGAGAGCAGACGGTAACAAAAACCGCGTATTCGCAGGTGCTCTGCTTCAGGCTTCCAACGGTGCTGTTGCTCAGGCCGTATCTAAAAACAAACTTGCTATAGGTTATGTAGGTCTTGGTTACCTCAACAGTGAGCTTCAGGCTGTAAGTGTTGACGGAATCAAAGCCAACGCTGCAAACGCTCTTAACAAAACCTATCCTATTTCCCGCGGTCTGAACCTTTACACTCCCGGACAGCCTTCTGGTGAAGCAAAAGCTCTCATCGACTTTATGCTTAGCCCTGCTGGTCAGAAGCTTTCTGAAGAAGTCGGATTTGTTCCCCTTCACTAATCGCAGACTGGCTTAGGCCGGATTTGCTCTACCGGGTCCGGAAATAAATAAGGAAACCCTCCGGAGTCTGAAAAGGCTCTGGAGGGATGTTTCTCGGAAAACACTTAATAATTCAGCAATAAGAAATTTATATCAGGGGAAACAAGTCGTGATCACGACACGCAATATTTGTCTGCTATTGGTCGCTATAGCAATTGCTTCAGCAGCTTATGCCTACAACCTGGGCAAGCCGACCGATACTGAAAAAATTTTTCTGGCTTCAACTGAAAAAATTGCCAGCCATGGTGATTATTCAGAAAGTCCTGTGAGTGTGCTCAAAAAAGTTATGATGCTTTCCGAGCATGAAATTGCCGAAACTTCCGGTTCTATGGGACTCAGCGAAGTTGAGGCGGAGCAGCGGGCTGACAATCTTACTTCTGAACTCAACGGTCTTTTCGCACAGGTTCGTGCTGATATGAATGTTGCCGGAAGGAAGAACGGAGACAAAGCCGCAATCAAGGAAATTTCCGAATCAGTTCATAATCAGATAAGTTCACGGGCCAGCGGTTATTATATTCTTGCCCTCGTGATCGGTGTTATCGGAGTAGGTCTTTTTACCCTCAATACTATGAATCTGAGCCGCAGATCCATAGAAAGGCTTATTCATTCAGCATTTATGGTAACAGCATTCACTTCGATTCTGATACTATTTCTGATCATGCTCTTTTTGTTTATAGAAGGTCTTCCCATCTTCCATTACGTTTCTGTTAAGGACTTTATTTTCGGTCTGGAATGGTACCCGACCGATGATCCCGCTGCATTCGGAATCTGGCCGCTTATCGTCGGTTCCGGTGCTGTAACTCTGCTTTCATCAATTATAGCCATCCCTCTCGGGGTTATGACAGCTATATATCTTGCTGAAATTGCACCTGATAAAATCCGTAACATTGTCAAGCCGGCCGTTGAGATGCTGGCTGCGTTGCCCTCGGTTGTTATCGGTTTCTTCGGGATGGTCGTTGTTGCGCCTTTTCTGCAGAATTTCTTCGGTATTGCCGTAGGACTCAACCTGTTCAACGCTTCCATCATGCTGGCATTTATGGCTGTGCCTACCATTACAAGTCTCTCGGAAGATGCTCTCTATTCCGTTCCCGTAGAACTGAAGGAAGCTTCTCTTGCTCTTGGCGCAACCCACTGGCAGAGCATATATAAAGTTATGGTCCCGGCATCACTCTCAGGTATTTCCACCGGGGTTATTCTTGGAATGGCCCGCTCTATCGGGGAAACCATGGTAGTTCTGATGGTTGCCGGTGGAGCAGGACTCCTGCCCACATCTATTTTTGATCCAGTAAGACCTATGCCTGCATCCATTGCTGCTGAAATGGGTGAAGCTCCATTTCACAGCGAGCATTATTACGCTTTGTTTGCCATCGGTATGGTTCTGTTTCTTTTTACCATGGCCTTCAATCTTGTGGCTGACTATGTGGCCCACAAGTACAAACAGGTCGGTTCGGCTACTCTCTAATGTGGAAAAAGGATTATAATTTTGGATCACAAAGAGGAAATTATTATGAGTAATTCTGCTGAAACAGTAGAACAGATAGCTGCAATGAACCAGACCGGGGAGGCTGAGGTTATGACAGGAAATAACGTTCCCGGAAAACAAGACAGTTCCCTGCGGTTTATCATACAGAAGGTCTTTTTCTGGCTTTTCCGTTCCGCTGCGGTCATAAATGGTCTGGCCCTTTTGGTTATCTGTGGTTTTGTTCTTTATTACGGGCTGCCTTCTTTAAGCTGGGAGTTTCTGACCGAAGCTCCTAGAAATTCCATGACCGAGGGTGGTATTTTCCCATGTATCCTCGGAACCATAATTCTCAGCTACGGAGCTCTTCTGGTTGCACTTCCATGGGGAGTTGCCACAGCCATATATCTTAATGAATATGCCACCTCGGCCAAAATGGTCAGAATAATCAGGCTGGGAATCAACAACCTTGCCGGTGTTCCCTCGGTTGTATTCGGCCTTTTCGGGCTTTCTCTTTTTGTTACCGTCATGGGCATGGGAGTAAGTATTCTTGCCGGTGTCTTCACACTCGGTGCGCTGGCTTTGCCGCTGGTAATCGGAGCCTCCGAAGAAGCATTAAGATCTGTTCCCCAGACATACCGTGAAGCATCTCTGGGACTTGGGGCAACCAAGTGGCAGACAATCTATAAAGTAGTTCTTCCGGCAGCTTTGCCGGGAATGCTCACAGGTTCTATTCTGACCCTTTCACGCGCAGCCGGTGAAACCGCGGCCATTATGTTTACCGCCGCGGTATTCTACACACCGGAAATGCCTAAATCCATCTTTGATGACGTAATGGCACTGCCGTATCATATCTATGTTCTTGCAACTGCGGGAACTGAAATAGAAAAAACAAGGCACATTCAGTACGGAACTTCTCTTGTTCTGATTACGCTTGTCCTTGGCATGAATCTTATTGCTATCTATTTAAGAGCCAAAATGCAGAAAAGAACAGCTCGCTAAAAGTTGATACGGCTGTTTTTTTATAGGTCCGCGATTCTCCCCTGAGTCGCGGACTTTTTACTTTTATTTACAGCCAATTCCCTCAAGGTGCAGAAGATATTTTTTCATTTCTATTCCTGTTCCACTAAATCCGGTCAGACTCCTGTCTGACCCAAGGACTCTGTGGCAGGGAATGATCAATGGGAAAGGATTTGCTGCCATGGCTCCACCCACAGCTCTGGCTGCTCGGGGTGATCCTGCAAGGGCTGCCAGCCCCCCGTAGCTTATGGAACTTCCCCAGCCAACTTCACGATAGAGTGTTTGGAGCACTTTCTTTCTGAATTCGCTAAGGCCGGAGAAGTCGAATTCAAACTCAGGCCAGCTTACTTTTTTTCCTGAGGTGTAGTCGTCCAGGGCTTTCTGGATTTTTTCAGTTTCAGGATTCATGGAGATGACATGGCTGTCATTGTTCCAATCAAGATTGATGGAAGTAACCTTTTCATTTTTAAGCGTGATTCTAAGGAAAATTCTCCCTGATGCTGCCTGTAAAATTCGATCCATATTAAAATCCTGTTTTATTGATGATCATTTTTGGTGGAAATGATTCCGGCCAGAACCAGTCCGGCGGCTGGGAGCGGCTTCCTTTAAGTGCACACCCCTGCCAGAGATCATTTTTTTCCATATTTTCATTGATGGCAAGGTGGGTTGTTCTTTTGTCCTCAGACCAGTCTGGACTGACCAGCTCTCCCGGAACAGGGTCGGCGCTTATCCGGTGAACAACTATATCCTGACGCAGAAAGGTGATGGCCCGCACAAAAGCCTGAACATATCTCTCACGGGTCCATGGTTCATAACTTCCAGCGCGGTACATTTTTTCGAGCGTTGTATTTTTGCAAACGTAAAGATTGTGAAACTTTATTCCTGATACCGGGAGCGTATTTATGAATCTTACTGATTTTATGAAATCTTCTTCATCCTCGCCGGGAAGCCCTGCAATAACGTGGGCGCAGACTTCGAGCCCATGCGAGTGGGCAAGTTCGACAGATTTTGCAAAAGCAGCACTGTCGTGACCTCTGTTTATTTTTTTTAGGGTTTCGTCATTGGAACTTTGTAGTCCCAAATCCAGCCAGATTTCCGATAATCCGGTGTCTTTTATTGCTTTAAGTTTGTCCGCATCAACACAGTCGGGTCTTGTCCCCAGACAAAGACCAGCAATTCCCTCAAGTTGTGAAATCTCATCCAGAACAGATTTCAGTTTTTCAAGGGGACCGTAAGTGTTCGAATATGATTGCAGATAAGCCAGAAAGAGTCTGGCACTGTATCTTTTGGAAATTTTTTCAATCCATAAATTCCATTGCTCGGAAAGTGGTATTCCCTCTGAAAGCATTCCCGAACCGGAGCCTTCAGGATTGCAGAATATACAGCCGTTTGCTGATATTTTACCGTCCCTGTTGGGGCATGAGAAACCTGCATCAAGGGGAACTTTCTGAACTCTTTCCCCGAACTTCTGTCTGAGTCTGGCTGCTAATCCGTAATAATAGTACATTTGTTAATTTTAGTGATATTAGGGGTTGATTAAATGGTTATTAAAGATAATATCCTCAGGAAAAGATATCACGACAACAATTTCGAAATCAGTAGTACCTAGAATTAGATAATTTTCTAATATGTTGCCTGCTGTTTGTTCTTCTGTTAGTTGTCTGCTTAGCATTTCCGCAACTGAGTGGGAAAAGCAGAATAGTGATAATCAATATAATCAGAAACACATTTTCTTCGGAGTTTCAAACACAACATGGCATCGATTTTTGACAAGATATTAGGATCATTTTCAAGCGATCTGGCCATTGACCTCGGAACAGCGAATACCCTTGTTTATGTCAAGGGGAAAGGCGTAATGCTCAGCGAGCCTTCCGTGGTTGCGGTAAAAAAGGATACTCAAGGCGCCAGCAAAGTTCTTGCTGTGGGACTCGAAGCCAAGAAAATGCTTGGCAGGACTCCAGGAAATATTGTCGCCATCCGTCCTATGAAAGACGGCGTTATCGCCGATTTTGAAGTTACCGAGGCCATGTTGCGCCACTTCATTTCAAAAGTCCATAACAGCCGCAGGCTTGTACGTCCCCGCATCATGATCTGTGTCCCTACCGGGATTACACAGGTTGAGAAGAGGGCTGTCAAGGAATCCGCTCAAAGTGCCGGTGCCCGCGAGGTTTATCTTATTGAAGAACCTATGGCCGCAGCTATCGGAGCCAACCTGCCTATTACGGAGCCGACCTCCAACATGGTCGTTGATATCGGTGGCGGAACAACTGAAATTGCGGTTATTTCCCTTTCAGGTATCGTTTATGCCCGTTCCGTACGCGTAGGCGGGGATAAAATGGACGAAGCCATTATGCAGCACGTCAAGCGCAAATACTCCATGCTCATCGGTGAGAGTACCGCTGAAGACATTAAGATTAAAATAGCTTCAGCTCATCCTCTTGATGAAGAACTTGAAATGGAAGTTAAAGGTCGTGATCTTGTTACTGGTATTCCGCAGAACATTCTGATTACTTCCGAAGAAATCAGAAAGTCTATCTCCGAGCAGATCGACAGTATTGTTCAGGGAGTTCGTGTAGCTCTTGAACAGACTCCGCCGGAACTTGCCGCTGATATCGTGGACAGAGGTATTGTGCTTACCGGTGGTGGCGCATTGCTCAAAGGTCTGGACCTTCTTTTAAGTCAGGAAACACATCTGCCTATCACTGTTGTTGATGCTCCTCTTAATGCTGTTGTCATCGGCTCCGGGCGTGCTCTTGATGAACTTGATATATACAAGGAAGTCACCATCGACTAACTTGTTTCCGTATATTTGTTTTGACAGGGCGGTGGAGAATTCGGTTCTGCGCCGCCTTTTTACGGCCTTAAATTCTATATTTCAGGGATATAATGCTGCTCACAGCATAATATCCCGGATTCATTTTTTAATGCTTGAGGTTGTCGCGTGAGGCTTAAAAAGACGGCTTTAGGGCTTTTAGCAGCTCTGTTTATATATTTAAGTCTGTACTCGTGGAACCTGCGAACCGGACAGCTGGACCGTATTGCGACTTTCACCGGTCTGGAGGCCGTCAAGTGGATCGTGGTGCCCGGTCAATGGGCCTCTGACGAAATTTCAGATTTTTGGAACAGATACATATATCTTGTCGGACTTAAGCAGGAAAACGATCTTCTGAGTTCTCAGAATGATTTTATGCGTCTTGAAATTATCAGCCTTAAAGAAAAAGCCAAAGAGGCCGACAGGCTTGCAGGTCTTCTGGCTTTTCCTCCCGTTGAAGGATGGAATGTTGATGCCGCAAGAGTTATCACTCACCGCATGGGGCCTTCTGCGGCTCTGAATTCCATTGTAATTGATAAGGGGCAAATGTCCGGCGTGCATGATGATATCCCGATAATGACTCCTTACGGAGTTGTCGGGAGGGTTATGCAGACTGGTCTGAGTGCTTCCAACGTTCTCCTTGTTACCGACCCCAACAGCCGCATATCTGTTCGCGGACAATCCCATCGTGCTTCCGGACTTCTGATCGGCGGTGGAGACGGACGCATGCTTCAGCTTAAATACATGAAGCTGAACGCTATGGTGGATAAAGGTGAAATCCTTATAACCTCGGGTCTCGCTGGAATTTTTCCCCCCGGACTTCCTGTTGCACGGGTTACTTCGGTTGAACGATCGGATATTTCCCTTTTTCTGAAAGTTCAGGCCGAACCGCTTGTAGATATTCATAATCTGGAAGCAGTTCTGCTGGTTCGCAAGGATGTTGCAGCAGCTACAAATTCCACATCTGCCTCTGGAGAGCAGTGATGCTTGCTTTTATATGGTGGGCAGGTTTCGCAGTTGTAGCAATCTGGATGCAGAGTTTTGTTCCCGGCGTTGACTTTCTTGCTCCGAGCATACTTTTTTGCCTGCAAAGAGAAAAAAATACTCAGGCGCTGTGGATGGCGGTCATCTGGGTTCTGATTGAAGAAGGCTGCGGAACACTTCCTTTTGGTTACGCTATTATTTCATATCTGCTTATTTATGCTTTGTATCGTTGCGGAATTATGTTTTTTGATGTGCAGAGCTTCATGTTTACAGTTTTATGCGGTGTGGCCATCGGTGTAATGCACCCGGTTCTAATCGGAATAATCGCTATGCTTGCAGACCTCAGCGGGGCAGCGGACCGTTATGTGGCTGAAGGAATCCTTCAAGGATTGTTCTTCCCTGTGGTCTGGCTGCTGATAAAACTTTTTTATCCGGAGCGGTTGAAAAATGAACCACCTGTATGAGTCCAAAACTCAGCAACCTCCGAAGATCGGCCTGATTATCCTTCAGGCTTTAATCCTTCTCCTTTTTTGTGTCTTCGCTCTTCGTTTCTGGTATTTGCAGATCCACAAAGGAAGCTATTTTGCGGAACAGGCCCGCAATAACCAGCTTAGGCAGGATCAGCTTTACGCTCCCAGAGGTTTGATAAGGGATCGTAACGGATATCTTCTTGCCGTGAATGAACCGGCTTATGCTCTTGGCATTGTCCGTGAAGACTGCAAGGACTTTGATTCCACTTTCAAAAAAGTCTCCGAATGGACCGGAGTGGATATTGGCAAGATCAAATCTGTTTTCAAAAAGAAAAAGAAGCGCATCAAACCTTTTGAACCTCTAATTCTGGTTCCTAATCTCAGTTTTGAACAGGTTGCGCTGATCGAAGCCAATTCACTCCATTGGCCGGGACTTGAGATTGTTGTCCGGCCGAGAAGAAAATACAAATACGGCAAGCTGCTTGCTCATGTCCTTGGCTATGTGGCCGAAGTTGACGAAGAAGAACTTGAGAAAGATCATGATCTTTCCGTAGGTGATTTTGTCGGCAAGCAGGGACTTGAAACTGTTCTGGAAAAGCGTTTCCGGGGTATCAAGGGCAAGCGTCAGAGTGAAGTTGACGCGACCGGGCGTAAACTTGAGCAGAGGATATTGAAAAATCCGGTTGCCGGTGAAGATATTGATCTTTCAATTGATCTTGGACTTCAGGAACTCGGTGGGAAACTTTTCAAAGGTAAAGCCGGGGCCGTGGTGGTAATGGATGCTGATAACGGGCAGATTCTGGCCTTTGTCAGCTCTCCTTCCTACGACAGCAATTCATTTGTTACCGGATTGAGCACCAAAGAGTGGAAGACTCTGAGAGATGATCCCATGCATCCCTTGCAGAACAGGGTTATACAGAGTGTATATCCGCCAGGATCAGTATTTAAACTAGCCATTGCCGGTTGTGGATTGCACAACAATATGCTCGACCCGAAAGAAACTCTCTTTTGTCCCGGTTTTTTAAAGCTTGGAAATTATGTTTTTAGGGACTGGAAAAAATGGGGGCATGGTGATGTTGATCTTAAAAAGGCCCTGACTGAATCGTGTGACGTATATTTTTATAAAGTAGGAATGCGCCTTGGAGTAGATCGCATGAGCGAATTTGCCAAGGCCTGCGGATTCGGACAGCGGACCGGAATTTCTCTTCCCCATGAAAAAGCTGGCCTTATACCCACGCGTGAATGGAAAAGAAAACGTTTCCATGACATCTGGCATCCGGGTGAAAACCTTAATATGGCTATTGGTCAGGGATATGTTCTCGTATCACCGTTGCAGGTTACCAGATTTATTGCTTCCATCATAAATGGCGGCAAACTTTTAAGACCTCAACTGCTCAAAGGTGAACCTGCCGAGGTTCAATCGAAAATACCATTAAGTAAAGATCAGTTGGCTATAATAAAGGATGCAATGATCCATACTGTTGAAGGTGCTCATGGAACAGCCCGCAGGCTGCGCCGCCCGGATGTTATTCTTGGTGGTAAAACAGGTACCGCACAGGTGGTAAAATTAACTGATGAAATAAAAAAAATGAAGGATAGTGAGATTCCCTACAAATACAGGGATCATGCGTGGATGGCCTCTTTCGGTGAACGCGGGGATAAAAAATATGTGGTGGTATGTCTGGTTGAGCACGGCCAGCATGGCGGTTCCGGAGCAGGGCCAATCGTAAAGGCTATGTACAATTATCTTTTTCCCCCGATAAAGGGTGAAAATGCAGAAGAAAATAAAACTAAAAGTTAGAGTTACGGATATAAAATGTCACCCATAGATAGAAGACTTTTAATCCACATGAACTGGGTCCTGCTTGGACTGGCTGCACTGCTGTTCCTGGTGGGAGTTATGAATTTGTATTCTGCCAGCGGATACCGTCTTGAGGAAGGGGTAAGCGTAAGTTCTTTTTATCAGAAGCAGTTGATCTGGGGACTTATGGGCTTCGCCGGGATGATAACTTTTATGCTCTTTGATTACAGGCATCTTAAAACTATTGCCTGGCCGCTGTTCTGGGTCACAGTGTGTCTTCTTATTGCTGTTCCCTTTGCAGGGAAGACTATTTATGGAGCCAGAAGGTGGCTTGATCTGGGTTTTTTCAACTTCCAGCCCAGTGAGCTTGCCAAAATCACCATTCTTATAATCGGGGCAAAAATACTCTCCCGTGACAGTGATCCGTTAAATTTTACAAAACTTGCCTATGTTGTCGGAGTGGGGCTTGTTCCGGCAGGGCTTGTCATACTCCAGCCAGACCTCGGGTCAGGTTTGAACATTCTGCTGATACTCGGTGGAATGGTTCTCTACCGGGGGCTGACAGGCAAAGTCTTCAAATCCCTCGCCGTTGCTTTTCCATGCATCATTCCGGCAGGCTGGTTTTTTCTCCATGATTATCAGAAAAGACGTATCATTTCGTTCATGAATCCCGCCAGTGATCCTCTGGGATCGGGCTATCACATCATTCAGTCTGAAATAGCTATTGGGTCTGGAAGATTCTGGGGTAAAGGCTTTATGGGCGGAACCCAGAGCCAGCTCAGATTTCTTCCGGAAAAACATACAGACTTTGCCATTGCCGTGTTCGGAGAGGAGTGGGGATTTGTAGGCGCAATTACTCTTTTGTCTCTTTTCTGCATTTTTTTATACCAGATTGTTGTTACCGCCAGAGATGCCAAAGACCTGTTCGGAAGCTTTCTCGCAGCGGGCGTATTCTTTTATTTTTTCTGGCAAATCCTGATTAATATGGGTATGGTCCTCGGACTTATGCCGGTAGTAGGAATCCCGTTGCCATTTGTAAGTTACGGGGGCAGTGCCACAGTAGTAAATTTTTGTCTCATAGGGCTTGTGTTGAACGTGTCCATGAGGCGTTATGTCTTCAAGCAAGGGTGAGCCGTATTTTTATAAAAAGGTAAGTCCGGCTGTAGTTGAGAAGGAGTTTAGGATATGGCGAGAGATGAAATTAATGCCTTTTTGGGGACAGGTACCAATTATCAGGGAAAACTGAATTTTCAGGGTGCTGTCCGTATAGATGGTAATTTTAACGGTGAAGTTGAATCCGAAGGAACTCTTGTTGTGGGTAAAGATGCCTGCGTTGAGGGAGTTGTTCACGTCGGTCAGCTTATTTTGAGTGGCAAAATTGTAGGAGAAGTCCTTTCAAAGGAAAAAGCTGTTCTCCACAAAACTGCAAATCTTCAGGGCAACCTCGTCACCCCCACACTTATGGTGGAGGAAGGAGCTGTTCTTGAGGGGCAGGTCACTATGACCTCAAGTGTCCCGAAAAGTACCGACGAGGAAAAAGAAGAAATTAGTTAAAAAATTAACAAGCCAGCATTTACAAGGGTTGACGGGACAAAAGTAGTCGTCCAAAAGTGAAAAAGCCTTTGACACAACCCTGTAAATTAGCTAATGCACCACTGACTTTGGACAAAAATTCACAACCTTTTCGGGAGCAGGCATGATTGATTTAGATTACAGTTTTTTAATTCAATTGGCGAACTTTCTCATCACTCTTATGGTTCTCAATTTCCTCATGTTCGGTCCCATTCGTGAGATCATCAAGAGGCGTGGCGAACTCATGAAAGGACAGATGGGTAAGATTGAGCAGTTCACCGAACAGGCGGACTCCAAGATGAAAGGGTATGAAAAAGCCCTCGATGAAGCTCGCCGTGCGGGTCTTGAACTGCGCAGCGAATTCAAGGTGCAGGCTCAGGAAGAAGAACAGAAGATTCTTTCTGTGGCCGGAAAGGACGCTGCTGCAACCATGAAGGCTGCACGCAATGAACTTTCATCCGAAAAAGGCGAAGCTATGAAAGCTCTTGCCGGACAGGTAGATGAGTTTGCTCAAAAGGTTACAGCCAAGGTTCTTGGCTAGGCCTAATCAATATCGAAGGGGGGTTTAGCCTTGAAGCGGAAAAATATCATCATGGCAGGCACCGTCTTCTCCGTGCTTTTAATAGCATCCGTAGCTTTTGCAGCTCACGGCGGAGAAGGGGAGCACTCGATTCCCTGGGGCAACTTCGCTTTACGCGTTCTCAACCTGGTTCTTTTTATAGGCGTTATTTACAAGTTTGCGGGATCGAAGATCGCCGGACTCTTCAAAGGCCGTCGCGCAGGTATCAAGCAGGAGCTTGATGATCTGCAGGCCCGTAAAGAAACTGCTGAAAAGAAACTTCAGGACGTCGAGCAAAGTATTGCCAACCTTGAGCAGGAGAAAGAAGCAATTCTTGCCGAAGCCAAGGAACAGGGTGAGGCTATCAAACAGTCTATCATCCAGAAGGCGGAGGAAAGTGCTGAGGTCATCAGATCTCAGGCTAAAGTTTCTGCTGAACAGGAAGCTGCTGTTGCTTTGGAAGAAATGCGTGCTGAACTGGCCGACAAGGTCGTTGAAGCCGCTGAAAAGATCGTTCAGAGCAAGCTTACCAAGACTCAGCATGAAAACCTTGTGGATGAATACTTAACAAAGGTGGTGCTCAATTGACCGGGAACATAGTCTCGCGCAGATACGCCAGAGCGCTGTTCTCTGTTGGCCAGAAGCAGGGAGAGACAGACCTTGCGGCGTATGGTAAGGCACTGACCGAGTTGTCACAGATACTGGAAGATTCCCCGGAGGCCCTGAGGCTCTTCCAGAATCCCGTTTTCAGTGCAGCTGAAAAAAAGGCTGTGCTTGATAAACTGCTTGAGAAGACCTCGGCAGGTCCTGTGGTAAAAAACTTTTGCAGCCTACTGGCCGACAAGGAAAGGCTTTCCTGCATTCCTGCAATCGCTAGCGATTATTCCGGAATGCTCGATGCTACCCAAGGAGTCGTCCGCGGCAAGCTCGTAACTGCTATCAAACTGACCCAGAAACGTCAGAAGGAAATTCTGGACCGTCTTGAAGAACAGCTCAAGAACAAACTTGTTCTGGACTTTGAGATAGATAAGGACATCCTCGGCGGTGTTGTTCTCCAGGTCGGAGACAAGGTTCTTGATGCCAGCATTCGCGCACAGCTGCAAATGATGAAAGAACAGATTAAAAGGGGTGTGTAGGGCCATGCAGATTAAAGCGGAAGAAATCAGCAAGATCATTGAAGATCAGATTCAGAATTATGAATCCAAGGTCGAGATGAGCGAAACTGGTACCGTCCTCTACGTTGGTGACGGTATCGCTCGTGTTCATGGTGTTGAGAACGCAATGGCCATGGAACTCCTTGAGTTTCCTGGTGGCCTTATGGGAATGGTTCTCAACCTTGAAGAAGACAACGTTGGTGTTGCTCTTCTTGGTGACGACACCGGTATTAAAGAAGGTGACCCGGTAAAACGTACCGGTCAGATCTTCTCCGTACCTGTTGGTGACACTGTTATGGGCCGCGTTGTTGACCCACTCGGTGCTCCTATGGACGGACTGGGACCCATCGACAGAAGTGAGATGCGTCCTGTTGAGCTTAAAGCTCCCGGTATCGTACAGCGTAAGTCCGTTCACGAACCAATGGGAACAGGTATCAAAGCTATTGACGCCATGACTCCTATCGGACGCGGACAGCGCGAACTTATCATCGGTGACCGTCAGGTTGGTAAAACCGCGGTTTGTATTGACGCAATTCTTGCTCAGAAGAATACCGATATTCATTGTTTCTACGTAGCCATCGGTCAGAAGAAGGCTTCGGTTGCACTTGTTGCCGACGTACTCAAAAAGCACGGCGCAATGGAATACACAACCATTATTTCCGCAACCGCTTCCGATCCGGCTCCTCTGCAGTTTATTGCAGCATACACCGGTGCCACCATGGCAGAACATTATCGTGATAACGGCAAGCACGCTCTGATCGTATACGATGACCTGTCCAAACAGGCTGTTGCATACAGACAGATGTCTCTGCTTCTTCGTCGTCCTCCGGGACGTGAAGCTTTCCCCGGTGACGTTTTCTTCCTGCACTCCCGTCTGCTGGAACGTGCATGTAAAGTAAACGATTCTCTGGGTGCAGGTTCCATGACAGCTCTGCCTATCATTGAAACTCAGGCCGGTGACGTTTCTGCATTTATTCCTACAAACGTTATCTCCATTACCGATGGTCAGGTTTACCTCGAGCCTAACCTCTTCAACGCCGGTATCCGTCCAGCTATTAACGTAGGTCTCTCTGTTTCCCGCGTTGGTGGTGCTGCTCAGATTAAAGGTATGAAGCAGGTTGCAGGTACTATGCGTCTGGACCTTGCTCAGTATCGTGAACTTGCAGCTTTTGCTGCTTTCGGTTCCGATCTTGACAAATCCACTCAGCAGAAACTTAACCGTGGTGCACGTATGGTCGAACTGCTCAAGCAGGACCAGTACAAGCCTATGACCTTCCCCGAACAGATCGTATCTCTTTACGCTGGTACTCGCGGTTTCATGGACGATGTCCCGGTTGACGCTGTCCGCAAATTTGAAGACGGACTTATCGAGTTCGTTCGCAATGCAAAAGCGGATATTCTTGAGGACATTCAGACCAAGGGTAAAATCGACGATTCTGTTGAGGGCAAGCTGAAAGCTGCTCTGGATGAATTCAAGAAAAGCTTTAGTGCTTAAATCCTTGGGAGGTACAAATGGCTTCTCTTAGGGATGTCCAGAATCAAATCGTAAGCGTTAAGAAGACGAAGCAGATCACAAAAGCCATGAACATGGTTGCGTCGGCTAAGTTGCGTAAAGCTCAGTCCAGAATTGAGCGTTTCCGCCCCTACGCAGACAAGTTCTATGAAATGCTGAGTGATCTCGCCGGCGGGGCGGACACAAGTGTCCATCCCCTGCTCGAAGTCCACGAAGAGATCAAGACAGTCGGTATTGTTCTGGCTACCTCTGATCGCGGACTTTGCGGCAGCTTCAACAGCAATATGATCAACAAGGCTCTTAAGCTGGCTGCGTCCAAAAAAGCCGAAGGGCTTGATGTTAAGTTTTATTGTATCGGTAAAAAAGCTCGTGATGCTGTTAAAAAGACTGAATATGAAACTGTTGAATCATTCGCAGATGAAATGAACAATTTCGATTTCACTCTTGCAAGCACCGTTGGTAATAAAATTATCGATGCCTACCTCTCCATGGAACTTGATGAAGTTCATCTGGTATTCGGCGAGTTTATATCCGTTGCACGTCAGGTTGCAGTTGATCTCAGCCTTCTTCCCATCTCTTCGGGCGAAGCTAAGGAAGAAGCTGAAGATGAAGGACCCAGCAGCGAATATATCTATGAGCCTTCTGTTGAAGGACTGCTCGCGGAGCTTTTGCCCCGTTTTGTAAATGTTCAGGTTTACCGCGGATTGCTTGACACTTCCGCCAGTGAACATGCCGCACGTATGGCCGCTATGGATAACGCATCCAAGGCCTGTGACGATATGGCTGAATCACTTACCCTGATATATAACAAAACCAGGCAGGCCGCGATTACCAATGATCTTATGGACATTGTCAGCGGCGCAGAAGCGCTGAAAGGATAATATAGGGGGCAAACTCATATGAGCGATGTTAAAGGTAAAATTGTTCAGGTTATCGGCGCCGTTGTCGACGTCGAATTTCCTGAAGGGCAACTGCCCAACATTCTGACAGCTGTTCAGATTAATAACCCGAACAGTGCCGATGCTCCGGACCTTATATGCGAGGTTGCGCAGCATCTTGGTGACAATATTGTTCGTACCATTGCTATGGACGCTACCGAAGGTCTCGTCCGCGGCATGGAAGTTACTTCTCTTGGACAGCCTATATCTGTTCCTGTTGGTAACGGTTCACTTGGACGTATCCTCAACGTTGTAGGTCGTCCTGTTGATGAACTCGGACCGATTGAATCTGATAAGGTTCTTCCCATTCACCGTCCCGCACCTGAATTTACCGAACTTTCCACAAAGGTTGAACTTCTGGAAACCGGTATCAAGGTTGTTGACCTTCTGATTCCCTTCCCTAAGGGCGGAAAGATGGGCCTCTTCGGCGGCGCTGGTGTTGGTAAGACCGTTATTCTCATGGAAATGATTAACAACATTGCAAAGCAGCACGGTGGTAAATCCGTATTTGCTGGTGTTGGTGAGCGTACCCGTGAAGGTAACGACCTTTACCATGAAATGAAGGATGCCGGCGTTCTGGAGAAAGCCGCACTCGTATATGGCCAGATGAACGAACCTCCGGGAGCACGTGCTCGTGTTGCTCTGACCGCTCTGACCATCGCTGAAAACTTCCGTGATGCTGAAGGTGAAGACGTTCTGCTCTTCATTGACAACATTTTCCGTTTCACACAGGCCGGTTCAGAGGTATCCGCTCTGCTCGGTCGTATGCCTTCCGCTGTTGGTTACCAGCCTACACTTGGTACTGACCTCGGTGGACTTCAGGAACGTATTACTTCTACAACAAAGGGTTCTATTACCTCTGTTCAGGCTGTTTACGTACCTGCTGATGACCTTACCGACCCCGCACCGGCAACTACCTTCTCTCACCTTGACGGTACTCTCGTTCTTTCCCGTCAGATTGCAGAGCTTGGTATTTACCCTGCTGTTGACCCGCTTGACTCTACTTCACGTATCCTCGACCCCAACGTACTTGGTGCCGAGCATTATGCTACAGCTCGTGAAGTTCAGATGGTTCTTCAGAAGTATAAAGACCTCCAGGACATCATTGCGATTCTTGGTATGGACGAACTTTCTGACGAAGATAAGCTCGTTGTTGCCCGTGCACGCCGTATTCAGCGTTTCCTTTCCCAGCCCTTCCACGTAGCGGAAGTGTTCACCGGTACTCCCGGTGTCTATGTTTCTCTTGAAGATACCATCAAGGGCTTCAGAGAGATCCTCGACGGAAAGCACGATGAAATGGGCGAACAGTCCTTCTACATGGTTGGTGCCATCGAAGAAGCTGTTGAAAAAGATAAAAAGAATAACGAATAATATAGGACCCGATTATGGCCAGTAAACTCCTTCTGGAAATCGTGACGCCTGATCGCAAGGTCCTTTCTCAGGAAGTCGAATACCTCGGAGCTCCTGGGATAGAAGGTGAGTTCGGTGTACTGCCGAATCATATCCCCTTCCTCTCGGCTCTTGGCGTTGGAAACCTCCATTATAAAGATGGTGGCCGCAATCATTATGTTTTCATCTCCGGCGGATTTGCTGAAGTTGGTAACAATAAAGTGACTGTCCTCGCTGAAGTAGCTGAAAAGGCCGTTGAGATCGATCTGGATCGGGCTCGCAAGGCAGAGGAAAAGGCTAAGGCCCGCATGGCCAAAGCCAAGGATCGTATCGAAGCTGCCCGCGCTCAGGCTGCTCTGCAGAGAGCTATTGCCCGCATTGGCTGTAAAGATGCATCCCAGAAGGCAGGTTGATCCTCTTTAAAGGATAAACACTGCTTAATAAGCCTAAAGGCTAACCAGGGACGGACCGGATTTTCCGGTCCGTCCTTTTTTTGTTTCAGGTCAGAATTGAAATCAGTAAAAAGATATTTTTAAAATGAAAATTAAAATGATATAGAAAACATATTGTTATAAATTAACTTGGATTTAAATAATAGGGCAGACTTAAAATGCCCATTTACTACATGGTGTCAAACTGATAACAAATTTCGACCTTGAAATATGGAGATTTTGATTTATGACTGATTTTTCAGCCTGCGCTCTGGTTCTTGCCGCCGGTAAGGGCACGCGCATGTATTCAGATAAGCCTAAGGTATTGAGAACTCTGCTTGGAGAGCCAATGCTGCACTATGTTTATTCCGCTCTCGATACGGTATTTGAGGATAAGATATATACTGTTGTCGGGTTCGGTGCTGAACATGTGGAAGCTGCTTTTCCTGATTATAAGAGCGGATTTGTTCTTCAAAAGGAACAGCTCGGGACTGGGCACGCATTGCAGACCGCATGGAGTTCTGTTCAGGAAAGTGGGTGTGAATACTGTTTTATTATCAACGGTGACACTCCTCTTGTGAATAAAGTAACTGTACTTGATTTTCTGGATGCAGCTGTAAAAGATAAGACTGATTTATCTTTTCTGACAATCACTCCTGACGAAGAGAATCAGTTCGGTAGAGTTATTCGCGACAAAGATTTGAAGGTGAAAGCAATCGTTGAAGCAAAAGATTACGATGAATCTGTTTATGGGCCTCCTAGCGGTGAAGTAAACGCAGGTATATATTGCCTTAAAGTCTCAGCGATAGATGGATTGCTTTCAAGGCTTAACAATGAGAACAAAAGCGGCGAGTATTATATCACTGATCTTGTAGATTTAGCGGTTGAAAGTGAAATGAATGTTACGGCTGTTAATTGCGGTAACTCTATTGATCTTATGGGAATTAATACTCCCTATGAACTTTCCAAGGCTGAATCTGCTCTGCGTTTTAAAATTGTTGATGATCTGCTCAGGCAGGGGGTGGTCGTTCATAATTGTGAATGTGCCGCTGTCGGCCCTAAAGCTGAGATAGCTCCTGGTGCCGAAATTACAGGTCCGTGTGAAATTTTTGGAAAAAGCGTAATCAGCTCCGGCTGTCTAGTTGAATCCAATGTTTTTATGCGTGATGCCTTTATAGCTGAAGGCGCAGTGATTCACTCGTTCAGTCATATTGAAAAATCTGAAGTTGGTGTTGGCTGCTCTGTCGGTCCTTACGGACGTTTGAGACCGGGAGCTGTGTTGGAAGAAGGTTCAAAGGTCGGGAATTTTGTTGAAGTCAAGAAATCCCGCCTGGGCAAAGGAGTCAAGGCAAGTCATCTGACCTACCTTGGAGACAGCGAAATAGGTGCTGGAACCAATGTCGGAGCCGGAACCATAACTTGTAACTATGATGGAAAAAATAAATTCAAGACCATAATCGGTGAAAATGTATTCATCGGAAGTAATACAGCCATAGTTGCTCCTGTTGAAGTCGGTGCCGGTGCTTTGATCGGTGCAGGCTCCACCATAACTAAAAAAATTGGTGAAAATGAACTTGCTGTTGCAAGGGGAAAACAGGTCAATATACGGCGTCATACCGAGAAGTCTTGATTTTGTAATAATAAGGGGATAGGAAAGAACTATGGAATTAATCGATCGCCTTGAAGAACGCTTTGATAAAATGTTAAATAAAATCAAGCAGCTTGAAGAAGAAAATCAGTTTCTTCTTGAGGAATTGGAGCAGGAGAAGAACAAAAGGGAAACAGTTCGTACCCGGATTGAGAGTCTCCTCGGCAAGGTAGAAACCGACCTTGAATAGATTAATTTGACAGCGGATGCAGGATGCCTCGATACACAATTCCTATACTGGGTCTTGAAATAGCTTTTAAGACCGATGCGGATAAGAGCAGAATTGAAGCCGCTAAAGCCATTCTTGAAGAAAGATTTGGCGAATTAAGCAAAGGCGGAACAGACGTCAGTAAAGAAAAATTGCTGACCTGTCTGGCCTTGAGTCTGGCTGATGATTATTTAGAACACAGCCGGAAGCTTGATGAGATGGAAGAAAAGATTAATATTCTTCTAGAGAAGTGATTTACATGGCTGAAAACAGCCATGTCAGGATATAAAAGATTTCCCTGGGGAGTGCGTGATTGCCCTGATAGCTTCTGAACCAATATATTGAAAAAGGGAGCTAGCATCCCGTGGTGGTGAGCACGCCCGGCTTAGACCGGGAAGCCTGAAGCTGCGGAGCCGGCGCCCACCTGGATAACCAGGTTCTGACTACACGGCAACACGGCACCCCGGGGTCTAACTGAAAAAACAGTTAACCCGCAATCTTCATCCGGGATTTTCCATGCGAAAATCCCGGATTCCCCCTGAATCCCGTCTCAAGATATGCTTTCTTCTTTCATCCATTAAAACGGCTTTAATTGGTTTATTTTTTTGGATTAATCAGGTTTGAAGCCTGTTAACATAAATTAAGGAGAAAGGCATGTTTGGAGATTTCTTTCTGGTACTGATAGGAATGATCCTGGGTGCTGCCGGCGGATACGCGTTGCATCGCTATGTGAATTCAAGGCGTATAGCCGATTCACAGGGCCTTGCAGATCGTATTGTACAGGAAGCCCGTAAAGAAGCTGAAGCCATGAAGAAAGAAATAAGGCTTCAGGCTCAGGATGAAGTATATGCTCTTAAGAAAGAGCAGGAAAATGAATTTAAAGAAATGGAGAGGGGGCTGAAGCGGCAGGAAGAGCGGCTTCAGGAAAAAGAAGAAAGGCTTGAATCCAAACTTGAAAAGGTTACCTCTAAGGAATCCGATGTTGTCGCCCTTGAAAAACGCCTGATCAAGCAGGAAAAAAAGCTTGAAGAACTCAAGGAAGACCTTGAGAGACGTAAAGATGAACATGAGCGCAGACTTCAGGAAGTATCCGGCCTTACAGCCGAAGAAGCCCGTGAAAAGCTCATGACCGAAATAGAAAGTAAAACTCGTCACGAAGCAGCCAAGATGATTCGTGCGATTGAAATGGAAGCTAAAGAGGAAGGAGCCAGAAAGGCCCGCAAAATCCTCGCTCTGGCAATTCAGAGATATGCCGGTGACTATGTCAACGAGCAGACAGTTACAGCTGTTCAGCTTCCTTCTGAAGATATGAAAGGACGGATTATCGGTAGAGAGGGCCGCAATATTCGCGCTCTTGAAGCTGCAACAGGTGTGGACCTCATTATTGATGATACTCCTGAAACAGTTGTCCTTTCAGCTTACAGCCCGCTGCGTCGCGAAATAGCCAAGCAGGCTCTTGAAAGATTGATCCATGATGGCCGCATTCATCCTGCTCGTATCGAAGATATCGTTCAGAAAGTGCAGCAGGAAATGGATGTGAAGCTGCGTGAAATCGGTGAGCAGGCTACATTTGATGTAGGTGTTCATGGAATTCATCCTGAGATAATAAAACTTATCGGTCAGCTTCATTACAGAACAAGTTTTTCCCAGAACGTGCTCCAGCATTCGCTTGAAGTTGCTTTTCTGTGCGGGGTTATGGCTGCCGAACTCGGTATTGATGAGAAAATGGCTAAAAGAGCCGGACTTCTGCATGATATCGGTAAAGCTGTCGACCATGAGATTGAAGGTCCACATGCTATCATCGGCGCTGATCTTGCTAAAAAGCATGGGGAATCCAAGGAAATCATCCATGCCATTATGGCTCACCATGAAGATGTTCCTCCCAAGTCAATTCTTGCTACTCTCGTGCAGGCTGCTGACAGCCTTTCCGGAGCCCGTCCGGGAGCACGTAAAGAACTGCTTGAAAACTACGTCAAGCGTCTTGAAGAACTTGAAAACCTTGCAACGTCCTTTGACGGTGTTTCCAAAGCCTATGCAATTCAGGCCGGTCGTGAAATCCGTGTAATGGTCGATTCCGAAAGAGTAACTGACGATAATACTCATATGCTCTGTAAGGATATTGCAACTAAGATTGAAAACAACATGACTTATCCGGGACAGATTCGCGTTACTGTTATTCGTGAACGCCGTTCCGTTGGTTATGCAAAATAAATAATTTATTGCGCGGCCCGGAGGGGTTCGCCCTTCGGGCCGTATTTCTCCGCCGCGCTCAACTCTTTTTTTGGGAGTTTAAGAGTGCGGATTCTTTTTTTGGGGGATATCTTCGGTAAACCGGGCCGGAAAGCCGTTGAATCCACCTTGCCCAAACTTCGCAGTGAACTTGATCTGGATATGGTCATTGCAAATTGCGAAAATGCCTCGCGGGGCATTGGCCTGACCCTCAAAAGCGCCCGCAGTCTGCTCTCCGCCGGGATTGATATTGCTACTACCGGAAATCATATCTGGCGGTTTAAAGATATTTATTCCGAACTCAATTCAAATCCCCGCATAATTAGACCTGCTAATTTTACAGCTTCCTCACCCGGTTGCGGCTACACTATCCATACCCTTGAAACAGGGACTCAGGTGGCGGTAATCAACCTTCAGGGCAGAGTTTTCATGCCGCCTATAGAATGTCCATTTGCTGAATGTGCAAGGATACTTGAGAGCATTCCCGAAGAAGTAAAAGTTAGAATCATAGATTTTCATGCCGAAGCCACTTCAGAAAAACTTTCACTGGCCAGACATTTTGCCCATGAAGTCAGCGCGGTTTTAGGTACTCATACCCATGTGCAGACCAACGACGCCTGTCTTCTGGAGAAGAGGTGCGCTTATATAACGGATGCTGGAATGTGCGGCCCTGTTGATTCCTGTCTGGGACTTGCTCCCGAACCTGTAATCAAAAGGTTTATAACCGGGCTTCCGCAAAAATGGTATGTTGCTGACGGTCCTGTCAGATTAAGCGGTGCGCTCATGGAAATTGACGAAGATACCGGCAGGGCGTTATCTGTTTCTGCCTGGAATATGGATGAGCTTTGATCTGACCGTGTTTCAGCCTGATGCAGATTCGGGCTTGAAAGCGGTTATTTTGTAAAACAAAAAGAAAAGCCCGAGAGGCAATTTATTAACGAGGTCAAAATGAATATTTTTGATGAATTTAAATGGCGCGGACTGATTAATCAGGTTTCTGACGAAGAGAAGGTGCGTGAATACCTTTCCAAGCCCGGTCAGTATATGTATTGCGGTTTTGACCCCACCGCCGACAGTCTGCATATCGGAAATCTGGTGCCGCTGTTGTCTCTCGTCAGGATGAAAAGAGCCGGCCATAATCCCCTTTTTCTTCTGGGTGGAGCTACCGGACGTATCGGTGACCCGAGCGGAAAGGATAAGGAACGTGAGTTGGCAGATGAAGAACTGCTCGAATCAAGAGCTGCCAAAATAAAAGAACAGATCGAAATATTCTGCGAAAGAAATACAGGCGATAAACCTGAAGTTGTCAATAACTATGACTGGACAAAGAATATGACAACTATCGAATTTCTTAGAGATATCGGCAAGCATTATACCGTTAACTGGATGATGGGCAAAGAATCCATTAAAGGGCGTATCGGTCGTGAAGAAGTTGGTATTTCATTTACAGAATTCAGCTATATGATTCTTCAGGGATATGATTTTTACCATTTATTCAAGGAATATGGATGCCGTCTCCAGATCGGCGGTGGCGACCAGTGGGGTAACATTACCTCCGGTTGCGAACTTATCCGCCGTAAAGATGGTGAGGAAGGATATGCTCTGACCTTCCCGCTGATTACAACTGCATCCGGTAAAAAGTTCGGAAAAAGTGAAAAAGGCGCAATTTTCCTCAATGCTGAGAGAACTTCCCCCTATACTTTTTATCAGTTCTGGATCAACACCGATGACCGCGATGTAATTAATTTCCTGAAATATTTTACATTCCTCACTGAGGAAGAAATTGCGGAACTTGAAAAAAGCCTTGCTGAATCTCCGCATCTCCGTGAAGCACAGAAACGGCTTGCAGCGGAAACCACAACCATGATTCATGGTCAAGAAGAACTGGATAAAGTTCTTGCCGCAACTGCCGCACTCTTTGGCAAAGGTGACATAAAGAGTGTTGATGCCAAAACATTGCGTGAGGCTATGGAAGCAGCACCCGTGAAAGAGTATGCCGCAGGAGAACTGCCTGACATCCCGCAGATTCTTGTTGATATGGGATTATCCAAATCAAAAGGGCAGGCTAGAAAGGATATCAGCGGCGGTGGTTTCTATATCAATAATGAAAGGGTTGATGATCCGGCATATGTTCCGGCTGATACCGACTTTATCGGCAATGAAGTTATGCTTCTCCGTAAAGGTAAAAAGAATTACGGTCTGGTTACATTAAAATAAGTTGTTTCCGGATTGTTCTGGACCGGCTTTTTCAGACGCTGAAAAAGCCGGTCAGCGCATATTACAGTTTTAAGGGAAAGTACTAAACTGACCCTGATTCCTTCCGGTTTTTAGCAATAGCATAGCTTAAGTCCGGCCTTTCACTCATAATGGTTTGCCGTTTGTCTAAATAAGATTAAAGTCCCATTAGGTTTTCAATGTTGGATTTTTGAGAATTTACAGGGAGTTTTGTTAATAGTCTTAACTGTGATTCTGCTGTCGCAGGCAAGCCGGAGAACTGATATATTTCTGCAGGAGATTCTATGAAATTACTTTTTCTGTTTATTGCGGCTGCATTCGGAGCTCTTGCACCGACTCAAGCCGGAGTAAACATGAAACTCCGGGATTACATGGGTGATCCTATTCTTGCAGCTTTTGTTTCATTTGCTGTCGGTACTGTTTTGCTTCTTGGTTATGCCTTGATTGCGCGCATGGAATGGCCGGCGGTTGCGGAATTATCCAGAGGACCATGGTGGATGTGGACCGGCGGACTAATGGGAGCTTTTTTTGTTGCTTCCGCTGTTATTATTGCCCCTGTTCTCGGAGCAGGAACCATGATGTGCTGGATGATCGCCGGGCAGATACTGGCTTCACTTTATCTGGACCACTTTGGACTGCTGGGGTATGCGGTGAGAGAGATTTCTCCTATGAGAGTGTTAGGCGCTCTGCTGGTTGTAGCCGGCGCGATTCTAGTTAAAAAATTCTGAAATAAAGAGAAGATAGCATGAAAGATCCTGTTGTTCTCAATAAATTAAAATCATTTTGGGTGAATTTAAAGATTGTCTGCCGCATGATTAAGATCGAGCATTCGATTTTTGCGCTGCCTTTTGCTTATGCCGGAATCTTCCTTGGTTCACACGGCTGGCCTAAATTTGTACCTTTTGTTTTGCTTACCATCGCAATGGTCGCCATACGTTCGTTTGCCATGGCTTATAACCGTCTGGCAGATATCAATATTGATGTTGATAACCCCAGAACTCGTGGCAGGGCTCTGGTAACCGGAGAGCTGAGTGTAAGTTTCACCACTTTTTTTATAATAGCCTGCGGGGTGATTTTTATTCTGGCCTGTATGGGGTTGAATGAAGTCTGTCTCCAGCTTTCTCCCTTTGCTCTGATCTGGTCGGCTCTGTACAGCTATACCAAGCGTTTCACGAAGTTGTGTCATTTCTTTCTAGGTTCTGTTCTGGCTCTGGCTCCTATTGCCGGTTGGATAAGTGTTGACCCCCGTTTTCATATTGCCCAGTTTCTGATGTTTTTCGGTGTTCTTTTCTGGGTTGCCGGTTTTGATATTCTTTACGCCACGCAGGATCGCAAGTTTGACCGCAATTACGGGCTGCACTCAATTCCGGCACAGCTCGGGCTTGATAAGTCGCTGACCATTTCCACTTTCTGTCATGTTAATACCGCTGTTTTCTTCCTGCTGGCAGGTTTTGCTGCGGGTATGGGCTTTATTTATTTTCTGGTCGTGGGAGTCTCCTGCATAATTCTTATCTATGAACACAGCGTTATTTCCTCCAAGGATATGAGCAAAGTGAATATGGCCTTTTTTACTCTTAACGGAGCTATTTCAATACTGTTCTTCTTTGGAGTAATGCTGGATGTTCTGACCTAGAAATGTTTTTGTCCTTTCTTCTGGACAAGTCTTTATTTCAAAAAAAATGCCGCCCGGGTATTATTCGGGCGGCATTTTTTTACTGATTGTTTTTAGCTAAAAACCGTAGCGGATATATTCTTCGTCCTGCCTGTTGATAAGCTGGACATAACGATTGCTGCTTTTATTCTGCGCTTCTTCCACAATTTTTAAAGCCAGATCACGGCAATGTTTACAGGCATTCCGAGGTATCTCAACTCCAAGACCGCGCGGTCCGCTCTGTTTTCCCGTCTCAACTTTCAGAATTCCCCTGCAGTCGTCACACAGGTAAAGTGATTCCGTCTGGGATTCAGAAAATCCTCCGGTGTCATAAAAGATATTTTTATGCCGGACTGACCAGCCGTCTTTAACTACACCGTCAGATGTCTTTTCAGGGGGATTGAAGTAAATGTCAGGTATGGCATCACAAAGTGATGATATATAGTTAAGGATATCCTGTGATTCCTTCAATGATTCAGGGTTGAAATCTGGTTCGCGGACATGAGAGTAATCAAGTCCGGCCATGGCCATTGATATTCCCAGATTCACATAAGGCAGTGCTCCCTGAATGGAGTAACCACCTTCAAGAACCGCAATATCAGGATTAAGCATGGTATTCAGCGCGGCATAACCCTGAGCTGAAAAATTCATATTTGTGATAGGATCGGTAAAGTGATTATCCTGTCCTGCTGAATTTATGATCAGGTCCGGTTTGAAGTCTTCCAGAATAGGCATGACAACCCGTTCCATCACCATCATGAAACCTGTATCTGATGTTCCCGGAGGCAGCGGAATATTTATTGTTCTTCCAAGTGCTTTGGGGCCTCCGCATTCCTGCGGGAATCCTGTTCCGGGGAAAAGGGTTCTGCCGTCCTGATGCATGGATATGTAAAGGGTGTCCGGGTCATGCCAGTAAACATCCTGAGTTCCATCTCCGTGATGGCAGTCGGTATCTACAATGGCTATGCGTTTCGGTCCGTACATTTTGCGTATGTATTCACACATGATCGCTTCAATGTTTATTGTGCAGAATCCGCGTGATCCCAGGACCGTTTTCATTGCATGGTGTCCGGGGGGACGAACCATTGCGAAAGCCCGCTGTTTTTCGCCTTCCATAACTATCTGTGCAGCTTTAATAGCTCCGCCAGCCGAGATATAGTGCGAGCGGGTAACTATTGAATCTACATCCGGAAAGCAGAAGTGAACCCGTTCAACATCTTCTGTTGTGGCGACTGCCGGTTTGTACTCCTGAATCCCTTCAATATCGAAGATGCCTTCTTCAAGAAGCTGGTCCTGAGTGTAGAGCAGTCGTTCTTCACGTTCTGGATGTGTTGGTGATATGGCCCAGTCGAAAGCCGGGAAAAAAATCATTCCAAGACTGTTTTTGGCCTTGAGCATAACAACTCCGGTTTTATGAATAAGTCCGGACAACGCCGGGTTTTATCTGACATTTTACCCTGATATTTCGCCCTACCGTGGAATAGCCATTAATCATATTAAATGAGGATGAGGCTGTAATTTCCGCATTTTCTCCGGCAGAAGCTATGTTTAGGTCTCCGAGATGGGAGAGCAGATGGCTCATGGCATCTTTTTCAGCATCATGCAGCTTGTAACCGCGGGGAATATTTTCACGATAACCAAGCGAGGGGATGAACATCACACCTTTTTCAGTGTCCGCAAATAATTCTATGTCCGTTGTGGTTCTGGTCAGTGCGGCTCCTACCGCATTGGCTACGTCATAGTTTGGCGGAACTTCGGTGGAAAGCTGAAATTTCTGAAAGATGCTGTCTTTCAGGGCTTCAGCAGGGCCGCCCATCATGTATATCTTTCTGGGAACAATACGCCTGTTCTCAAGAAGCTCATGGATGGTATAGACCGGCTGCTGGTTTATTTCGTCAACAAGCTGTCTTGTTTCATCATGGATGGTGCCAACAGCAGTATTAATTGCTTTTTCAGCCAGCTCGTCAGGGGAGATGTTATTTTTGGCAGCAAAATCGGCAAATCCTTTTTTGGATTTCTCAATGCTGCCGCAGTGGCATGATCCTTTCCAGATCAGGGCATCGGTTAATGTCGGATGATTGCCGTCGAAGGCCATTGAAGGTCCCAGACGGTTGGGGCCGACCCTTACGGTTCCGCTTTGCAGAGATACCGCCGAGTCTCCTCCAATGCCGATAGAGCGGACTTTAAGAGCTCTCACAAGAGTGGGATAGGAACCTATATGAATTCCGTCACGCTCAATGAGCGGAGCACCGCTTACGAATATGGCAATATCCGTGGTTGTTCCGCCGACATCATAAATAATGGAATCTTGAGTGATATCGCACAGGGCTATGATTCCCATGACACTTGCCGCAGGGCCGGAAAAAATGGACTGCACCGGAAGGTCTCTTGAAAGCTGAAATGGCATGGTGCCACCATCTGCTTTAAGAATGTTGACTTTAACGTGTCCCAGACCTGTTTTCTCAAGAGTGCCGGAAACTGCATCCGCAAAATTATTGAAAATGCGCCAGACAGCGCAATTGTAATATGCAGTGGCTATACGCCTTGGAAAGTTGAGTCTTCCGGTAAGCTTATGTCCCAGAGTTATGAAGTCCGCCTTGCCGTTTAGTGCAAGCTGCATTGTTTTCTCATGGGAAGGATTTCTGGGGGAAAATTTTGAAACCGAAGCAAAGACTTTTATGCCGTCTGCAACGCAGGAGTCTACAGCAGCTTTTAAGGCATTGCTGTCTATAGGGCTTGTTTCGGTCCCTCTGTGATCAACTGCTCCCGGTATGACATGGTAATTTTTGCATGGCATGACTGAATACGGATCAATTCCCGGTCCGGCAGAAACAATCATCCCAACGTCTTCAACCTTGCCTTCAACAATAGAGTTGGTGGAAAGGGTTGTGCTCAGATTCAGCTGCTGTATCAGTCCCGGATCGACTTCCGCGGTGATAGCTTCAAGAGCATTCTGAATGGAAGAGAGCAGATTTTCATGAACAGTGGCGACTTTTACTCGCGCTTTGATTCCATCTTCTCCGGCGGCGACCGCGTCCGTATGGGTTCCGCCGACATCAATTCCTAAAAGAAGCATCTGACAAGTCCTTGGCTCAAATTTGTCTTTGAAAGCCGTACAGCATTTTTCCCACATATTGTTGAGGAAGAGCTGTCGGAATATTTTTGTTTAGAGAAAGCTACCACTCGGGTCGAGGAACAGTAAAGCAGTTTAACTGAAACAAAACAAAGAGCTTCAAAAACTTTTCAATATGTGACCTAAAAAGGAATCCAGATGCACAGCACGTAAGGTTAATCTATTTTCAGGAAGATTTTTTACTTAACCCGAGCCGCTTCATGCGTGAGTCGAAAGTGGACCTGTTGATTGCGGCCTTGCGGGAAGCTTCGCTGATATTCCATTTACATTTTTTCAGTAGGCAGAGGATATATTCCCGTTCCATTTCATTCCAGGTCATATTGGATAAATCCTGTACGGGCTTAGCTGTCTGGGATGCTTTTTGCTCTGTTTCGGCAGGCTTGCTGTCTATATTTTTCCTGAAATTTCTTATCGTCTTGGGAAGGCTTTCAAAGGTTATCTGCCCGCCGGAAACAGTTGCCTGAAATTGTTTAATCGTATTTTCAAGTTCTCTTATATTACCCGGCCAGTCGTAATTACACAGGGCCTTCATCGCCCTTGGAGTAAGCTCTTTATGCCTTGTATGTGTAGTCGCAGCTTCCTGCCCCAGAAAATGATCTGCGAGCAGTGGAATATCTTCTTCCCTTTCTCTTAAAGCAGGCAGGTTGAGCGGCAGGACGTTTAATCTATAATAAAGGTCTTCTCTGAACTGCCCGGTCCGCACTTCTTCCGCCAGATCTTTGTTGGTCGCCGAGATTATCCTGACGTTTATTTTTTTGCTCCCGGTTCCGCCGAGAGGTTTGATTTCATTTTCCTGAAGTACCCTCAGCAGTTTGGCCTGAAGATTTACATCCATGTCGCCGATTTCATCCAGAAAGATGGTCCCGCCGTCGGCTGCTTCAAAAAGACCGGGTTTGTCTGTGTTTGCCCCTGTAAAGGCTCCTTTTTTGTAGCCGAACAGCTCACTTTCCAGAAGGCTGTCCGGAATTGCACTGCAATTCTGGGTGAGAAACGGTTTATCAACTCTTGAGCTGTGTGAGTGAATTTCGTTTGCAAACAACTCCTTACCTGTTCCTGATTCTCCGTAAAGCAGCACGGGATAATCGGTGGCAGCATAGTTGGCAGCAAGAGTCAGAGCTTCTTTGACTTTAGGACTTTGACCGACGACGGATTTTTTTTCTCTTATGGTGCTGAGGGTTCTGGTCAGCTGAATGTATTTGCGTTTCTGATCTTCAAACTCAAGAGAGTTGTTCAAAGCTATGGAACTAAGATCGACCATTTCCTGAATTCTATCCAGAAATTCAGGGTCAAGGTTCATCCTGTCGCCTTCGGTACTTGTTTCTATGAGCTGAACAGCTCCATAAACTTCACCGTTTTTGAGCAGCAGCGGAAAGCAGAGGATAGATTTGCTTTTTACTTTGAAATCATCCTCTATTTTGTGGTTGTGGCGGTCATCCTTTCCAGCTTCGGCCACGGTCATTTTACCGTGTGCTATAACCCAGCCGACAACGCTTGGTTCGTCTGCCGGAATTTTAATTCCCAGAACTTCTTCACTGTCTTTGCCCAGAGCTTCTATGCATTCATATTCATAGCCATGGCTTATCCACAGCGATCCACGTTCAACATTCTGAGTTTTTAAAAGCAGAGTGAGTATGGTTCTGCGCAGTTTAAGGGAATCGAGTTCGCTGGAAAGTTCTTTGAAGTCTTTTATTGAGATAGTCATTTATATTTTGATACAATAACCGTTTTGTTGTTAATTAATGAAATTTACGAAATATAGTTATTTTTATTAAAAATCAACAAATGAAAACAATTATAAAATGTTTTCAGAAAGGCGATTTTTGTTATAACTATTTGAAATATTGTAATAATAAAATTTTGGAAACTTTTGGCACGTCAAATGCTAATGGCAGTACAAGTTACTTGTTCGTCAAGTAGGGACTGGTGGCCCCACTCCACCTCCCCGACCCCTCCGGGGTCATCAGTCCTCCACTATATATCCCTTTTGAGCTTTTATTGCGGAGAGATCAGCGTGTTTGATACATCAACCATTGTAGAAAATCATAAGCAGTATATGCAAGGTCTGAGGGCTGACGTAAAGCTGGCCAGAAAAGAGAGAAGTGAGCGTGAACGTGAACTTGAAAAAAGTTTCAAAGATTTGCGTGCTTCTATTTCTGAAGAACTTTCCACCAAAGAGCACTACACCTTAAAGTGGTTAAAGGCTCCAATGCTGGCAGCACTGGTAACCTGCACTCTTTTAGTAATTTAATTTTCTTTTATATTGCCTAGTTTCTTAAAGGGCCGGCTGAGATACTCAGCCGGCCCTAATTTTTTGTGCCTACATTATTTATTTTGTATTTTAAAAATTAATTCTGCAATTATTTTACATTATCAAGAAACTGGCTGCCGACATTTTTCAAATTCTCCATCCAGTCATAGGCGAGCGGATCAGCAACAAGAACTTTGGCTCCTATGGCTTGAGCTATAGCCTGTGCGCTTTTTTTCGAAAACTGCGGCTGTATGAAAATAGCCTTGATCGACATTTTTTCAGCAAGATCAATAAACTGGGCCAGCTCTTTAGGGCTTGGTTCCTTTCCTTCAAGTTCAATTGGAATCTGGTGCAGTCCGTATGCTTTAGCCATATATCCCCATGAAGGATGGTAGACCATGAAGGATTTTCCATCTGAGTTTTTGAAGGATTTAGCCAGTTCTGAATCAAGACTGTTTATATCCTTTACAAAATCAAGATAGTTGCTTTCATAGACGCTTTCATGTGCAGGGTCGGCTTTTATCAGTGCGTTACGGATATCCATGATCATGACTCTTACAAGTGCCGGGGAAAGCCAGATGTGCGGGTCAGGCATAAAATGATGTCCATGTCCGGCAGACATGTGCTCATGCATTTCATGATGCATATCAGTTTCTTTCATCTTTTCATTGTGATGTTCTTTTTCATGGTGGTGATGTCCTTTCATCGCCATTCTGACTACTGATTGGGACAGATCCACTATTTCCATGTGCTCATTGGCTGAATGAAACCTTGGCAGCCACGCTTTTTCAAACGGAACTCCGATTGCAAAGTAAATTGATGAAGCACTGAGCGCGGCCATCTGGCTTGGTTTGGGTTCGTAGGTTGCCGGGCTGCTTCCGGGTTTTACCATGACCGTGGTTTCGGCAAGGTCTCCTGCAATTCTGTCGACAAAATATTTTTGAGGGACGATTGAAACCATAACCTTCAAATCTGCGGCGGAAGCCTGAACTGCAGCCACAGTTAAAATCGACAAAGCAAGAGTGATAATAATTTTGAGTCTGATTCTCATCTGATTTTCTCCGATGTTTGAAAATGAAAGGCGGCTGATACCATTTAAGAGCGTATGGGAAATTACATGCTACTTCGGTCTGCTTATGTCAACGCGGTTTTGCTTTATCTGCCTAAAATATTGTAACCTGATTTAGAGTTTATAATTCAGCTATTTTTTGGATGGTGAGCAGGGACAGGAGGGATGGTCCATTTTTCGGATATGTTCTGAGTTTGTGAGAAAGCAGTCTTATGGTCTGCCTGGAGCGATGCTCTGTGAGTAATAAAATTTTGTTTCGCAATTTGAAAAAAAGTTAGTTCTTATCATATAATGTAATATCTGTTTTTCTAAAAATGTATAAAATATAATTTGAGGCCATTTTCATACTGGAATAAAATTCAATTTTGACATATTTACAATCAAACTTTCTGAGTTGAACTTTATTTTCGATCTAATTTATCAATTTTGTAAAATGAAGATGTTTAATTACATATTTTACTCTTCAGTGTCCGCTTAACTTTCAAAAGACCGATTCAGGACAGGTCGTTTGTGTGGGAGAATTTATCTGATGAATTTCGCTGATACTGCTTTTATTTTAATTTGTTCGGCTTTGGTTATGTTTATGACTCCGGGGCTGGCTTTATTTTATGCCGGTATGACCCGCAGTAAAAATGTTCTCGGTACGGTTATGCAAAGCTTTATAATGCTGGGTATAATGTCGGTACTGTGGGCTATTGTAGGTTACACACTGGCTTTTGGCAGCGATATCGGAACTCTGATCGGTGGATTTGATTTCTTTGCCTTACAGGGCGTGGGCATGGATACAGTGAACAGCCCTGCTTCCAATCTTCCGCACCTGCTGTTCATGATTTTTCAGTGCATGTTTGCGGTTATCACCCCGGCTCTTATTACCGGTGCTTTTGCTGAACGGATGAAATTCAGTGCGCTGGTGGTTTTTTCATCTCTATGGCTGATTTTTGTTTATGCCCCCATGTGTCACTGGGTCTGGGGCGGAGGCTGGATGGCCAAAATGGGAGCTCTGGATTTTGCCGGTGGTGCCGTTGTCCACATGAGTTCTGCCGCAGCAGCCCTTGCTGCATGTATATATATAGGAAAGAGAAAGGGATATGGCCGTGAAGCATTTATCCCTCATAATCTTCCCATGACTCTTCTGGGAGCCAGCATACTCTGGTTCGGCTGGTTTGGATTTAATGCCGGCAGTGCTCTTGCAGCCAACGGGGTTGCTGCCAACGCTTTTGTAACCACCCACTTCGGCGCTGCCGCAGCAATGCTCGGCTGGCTGCTGGTGGAAAAAATTCATTCAGGCAAACCGACCACTCTTGGAGCCGCATCCGGTGCTGTTGCCGGTCTTGTTGCTCTCACTCCGGCTGCCGGATTTGTCACTCCTATGGCTTCCATCCTGATTGGTTTTATCGGCGGTATGATCTGTTATGCTGGTGTTCTCCTCAAATCAGTTCTCGGATATGATGATTCTCTTGATGTTGTAGGCATTCATGGCATTGGCGGAACATGGGGCGCACTCGCTACCGGGCTTTTTGCCAGCATCGGAGCCGAAGGTCTTGTTTACGGGCATCCGGCACAATTTATGATCCAGTTGGTTTCAGTTATTGCTACATGGGGATACTGCTTTGTGGTAAGCTGGATACTGCTTAAGATTGTGGACCGTTATATAGGTCTTCGGGTAAGTGAAGAAGCAGAAGTCAACGGGCTTGATGTTTCAGAACATAGCGAAACAGGTTATCAATATTAAATGCTGTTGAACAGGTAAACAGGATCAGGAGAGTAGTGCATGAAAAAAATAGAGATAATTGTCAGACCGTTCAAGGTTGAAGACGTTAAGGAAGCTGTGAAAGCACTTGGTGTGAAGGGAATGACTATCACCGAGGTCAAAGGGTTCGGACGTCAGGGCGGCCATAAGGAAATATATCGCGGAGCTGAATATCGTGTTGACTTCATCACCAAAATAAAGATTGAGATTGTTGTCGAAGCTGAACTGGTGCCGGAAGTTATTGATGCAGTCCGTAATTCTGCTCTGACTGGAAAAGTCGGAGACGGAAAGATTTTTGTAACTCCGGTTGAAGAAACCGTGAGAATCAGAACCGGCGAAACCGGAAGGGACGCCATCTGATGAATTTTGAAGAGGAGCTGTCCTCAGCCGTGGGCGCTCTTGAGGCCGGAAGGGATCTCCTTCTGGCCTCATGTTCAAGGCGGGTTGCCGAAGATTTAAGCCTGAATATGGCACGGCTTATGGACGGTTACTTCAAAACCAGAATTCTTGAAGCTGAAAAGGAAGGACTTTTCACTGCCAGCGGTGATCTCAGTATTACAGCCGTAGGCGGTTACGGAAGAGGCCGTCTAGCTCCTTTTTCCGATATTGATGTCCTTATTGTCACCGGCAGAAAACCGGAGTGCAATCTTGAGGATCTGGTCTCTTTTCTTTTGTATCCCCTCTGGGATTTAAAGTTTGATGTCGGGCATGGAGTTAGAAGTGTCAAAGAGAACATCAAACTTGCTGCTTCAGATTTCAAGGTTTTTACTTCTTTGCTTGATATACGCTTTTTGGCAGGAGACCCCGGCCCGGCGCAAAAGCTTCAAGATGAACTCGCTTCCGTAGTTTTACCCTCATCAGGAAATGATCTTGTTGAAACCTTGTGGGAGGACAGAATCCGCAAAGGTTCCGACATGGATTGTGTGGTGCTCGAACCTGATCTTAAAGAGGGCTGGGGCGGATTGCGTGATCTTGATTTTATTTTCTGGACGCATCGTGTTCTCAAGAGCTGGGGACCACTTGGTGATGAAGATTTCAAAAAGCTGGCAGAATATCATAAATGTCTGGATGAAGCCCGCTCGGCTCTGCATCTTGTTGCCGGTAGAAAAAAAGACAGGCTGATACTGGAAATGCTGCCGGATGTAGCAGCCCTTTGCGGAATCCGGGATTACAATCCTGCCCGGCGGGGAGAAAAACTGCTGGCGGAGATTCATAATTCCATGATCGGAATACGGAGCATGGGAGATGCTTTGTACCGGGAAGGTTTCTGTTCTTCTTGCAGAACTATAGACTGGAATGGTCAAGATGGAATTAACGGTGCGGTTTCATTATTCAGATTAAAATCAGAAAGCGGACTTCCGCTAAGCAGACGGGCCAGACGTCTTGTTTCATCAATTGATCCCTCCTCAGAATGTGACCTGAAAAAAACAATACCTGCCCTGATAGAAATTCTGCGTGCTCCATACGGTTGGAAAACTTCACTTGAGATGCTTGATTCCGGCTTGCTTTCCGTAATTCTGCCAGATTTTTCAAAAGCTTCCCGGCTTGTTCCTTTTGACGGCTACCATCAGCATACACCGGGGCGCCACGCCCTTTTTGCCGTCCGTAATGCGATTAAAATATCAGATGATGAATTTTCCGGTGCAGACGGGCTTACCGGTGGCGATATTGATATTCTGGTTCTTGCAGCTTTACTTCACGATATTGCCAAAGGCAGTTCAGACCACAGTTCACGCGGAGCGGAAATAGCTGCAGCTATCATGGAGCAGGCTGGAATCAAAGGTGAAGACTCTGCTGATGTGATATTCCTTATAAGAGAACACTTGTTGCTGGTTCATGCTGCAAGGCGTATAGATTTGAGTGATGCTTTTTCCGTTGCTGAACTTGTCCGCAAAGTTGGAAGTCTGAGACGGCTGAAAATGTTATTTGTGCTTACTGTGGCAGACTCCATGGCAACCGGACCACGGGTCTGGAACAGCTGGAGCGGAGGGTTGCTGCGGGAATTGTATTCAAAGCTTTACAGCAGTTTTGAAGGCAGAAGTATTGGAAGCGGTGAAGATCTTATTTTGAAACGCAGGTCCCGAATCCGCGAGCTGGGTGCCGGAACTGTCGGTAAAGCTTTTCTTGAAAAGTCTCTAGATTCCATGCCTGAAAGGTATTTACTCTCCTTTGATGCTGAAGCTATAGTAAAGCATCTGCACGTTGTTAAAGAATTTCAGGATATTCTGGCAAAAGACATGGTTCGCAAACCTGCCGGGCGGGGCGGGATCGGAGTTAATTTAATAAGGGAGTGCTCGCGTGTAAGGGATATGGTTCAGGTCGTTGTCGCGGCGATGGATCAGCCTATGTTGTTTTCCACACAGGCCGGAGTTTTTTCCCTGCACGGGCTGGATGTTCTTTCCGCTGAGGTTTTCAACTGGTCTGATCAGACCTCCCTGAATGTTTTTACTCTGCGCAGATCCGGTGATGATGTCCTGCCCGAAGATGTTCTGGAAAGAGCGCAGCGGTCCATTTTATATGCAATGACCGGGCGGCTGGCTCTGGATTACCGGCTGCATAAAAAAAGGAGTTCTCCTTTGGAAGGCTCATGCGGGGCAGGAATCCCCGTGGTGATCTCATTGGATAATGACTCCAGCGAAAATTCCACTATTGTTGAAGTTCAGACTGGCGACAGAACCGGTCTGCTTTATGATATAAGTCAGGTGTTCTCCCGTATGAACGCCGAAATTAAAATGGCAAGAATTTGTACTTCCGGAGTAAAAGTTTTTGATGCTTTTCATTTATGCGGAGTAGACGGACGAAAAATAGTCGATAATGACCATCTGGAAGAATTGGTTCAGGCTCTTAAGTTCGCATCCTGCCCCCGGAATTGACACCAACAGTAAGTCGCATGCCGACTTCGGAGTAAAAGATGCCCCGTAGGATTACTGCCCTCCTGTTTGCAAATTTAACCGTTGTTTTGCTTTGTTGCCTCGCCCTTATTTTTTCCCCCTCGCTATCAAATGGATCTGACGGACTGATCTGGTCCGTAATTCTATGTGGAGTAATGTTTCTGACTACAGCTTTTACCGCATTTTATGCCTCAGCTGTTGTCAGAAATGCTAACTTTTCCCTTGCGGAGTGGGCGCGGAATCATACAGCCGGAAAGAGTTCAGAACTTCCTGAATATTTATGCACCGCTATTCCTGAAATGGAATCACTTGATTCATTTATTAATGAGATTGTGCAGCAGAAAAACAAAATTGAATCAGCTCTTGCCACGGAAAAAGAGCGTGCGGATAAATGTTTTAAAATGGTTGAAGTTGTACGTGAGAAATCCGAAGCGGCAAGGTGCGCAGGATTTCTTTCTGCGGCCAATACTCTCGATTCTGCCGCTCATGGTATCAAAAGCGAAAGTTCCGAGCTTGGTGAATTTTCCGGTGAGGCCAGCAAAGGAGCTGAAAGTCAGCTTGATTATTTAGGTTCCGTAGTGACATCGATTGAACAGATGAATGCTTCAATCGGTGAGTCTGCAAGAAATGCTGAAGAAAGTGCTGAGGATGCCAAGGCTGCTGTCCGTGAAGCTGAAAATGGTGAAGATGTTGTTGAAAAAACTATTGCAGCGATTAAACTGGTGTCAGGTTCTTCGGAAAAGCTTAACGGTCTTGTAGACGGTCTTGGTTCTCATGCTGAAAGCATTGGCAGCATTATCGGCGTAATTTCTGATATTGCAGATCAGACCAATTTATTGGCCCTGAATGCTGCGATAGAAGCTGCGAGAGCTGGTGAAGCCGGTAAAGGTTTTGCTGTTGTTGCTGACGAAGTCCGCAAGCTTGCCGAAAAAACCATGGAAGCTACAAAAGATGTCGGTGTGGCCATTGAATCCATACAGGCAGAGGTCCGTAACACCATGGACGGAGTCGGAAAGATATCCGGCCTTGCTGAAGATGCGGCGGATCTATCCTCTGAATCAGGAAAAGCTCTGGCTTCAATTGTTGAATTTGCAGGCAAGAGTGCTGAGCGTATCAGCTTTATTGCTTCTCAGGCGGAGCAGCAGTTTCAAGCCAGCAGGGAAGTCAGTGATGCTGTTTCCAGAGTTCATGATATTTCAGAGTCCACAGGCGGAGCAATGCGCGGAGCATCCGGTGCGCTGGAAAATCTCGGTAAACGGGTGGAACAGCTTGAAACCATGATAGGGGTATTCAGACTTGTCGGTGAAGGTACAGCGCAGGAAGTTATTAACTTTCTTTCCCGTTCCGAGGATGTTCTTTCGCTCGAAAGAAGCAGACAGGAAAAAGCCATGCGCCA
The DNA here is from genome assembly GCF_000429985.1 of Maridesulfovibrio bastinii DSM 16055. Classification (NCBI taxonomy): domain Bacteria; kingdom Pseudomonadati; phylum Thermodesulfobacteriota; class Desulfovibrionia; order Desulfovibrionales; family Desulfovibrionaceae; genus Maridesulfovibrio; species Maridesulfovibrio bastinii. The sequence continues at coordinate 86,896 of NZ_AUCX01000006.1, read as the reverse complement.
GGCTGTTCGTGAAAATGATTTCCTTGAACTCCTTTATATTACCGATAAGCACGGGGTTCAAAGCGTCAGCAATATCAGTGGAGCGGTTGACCATTATGCCGAGGATAAAAGTGCTTACGGTCAAAAATGGTCTGACAGAGACTGGTTTAAAGAGGCTGTTGAAAATCAGACGTTATTTATTTCAGATGTCTATGAGTCTTCAGCTTCGGGGAAAAATTGTATCACTGTTTCCAGCCCGTTCCGTGATTCCAAGGGGAATATCATGGGGGTTATAGCTGCTGATGTGCGCATATCCTCAAATTGATCTGTCTTGCCAAAATAATGATATTTATCTAAGTCAGCGGTAGTTCACAAACGGAGAGTAACAACATGAAAGTACTTGTAGTCGGTTCTGGTGGCAGAGAGCATGCCCTTGCGTGGAAGCTTCGTCAAAGTCCCAAAGTCAGCGAAATTTTTATTGCGCCCGGTAATGGCGGAACCCGTCTTGAGGGAACCAATATCCCGGTCAAGGACAACGATCTCCCCGGCATTGTCAGTTTTGCCAAAGAAAATAAAATAGATCTGGTTGTTGCAGGACCGGAAGTCCCTCTGGTGCTCGGGTTGCAGAATGCCCTTGTTAAAGAAGGAATCCCATGTTTCGGTCCCAATGCTTTTGCAGCCAATCTTGAAGGCAGCAAGGCTTTTAGTAAAATGGTTATGCATGATTCCGGTGTTCCTACCGCACCGTTTCAGGTTTTTGACGAGTATGAGCGGGCCTGTGCTTTTGTGGAAAAGAAGGGTGCTCCTATCGTTATCAAGGCTGACGGTCTGGCTGCCGGAAAAGGTGTAGTTGTAGCCACCACAACTGAAGAAGCCCTAGAGGCTCTTGAGTCAATGATGGTTAAACGCGATTTTGGCTCAGCCGGAGAGCGCGTTGTTGTTGAAGAAGCTCTTAAAGGTGAAGAAGCCTCTTTTCTGGCTTTCTGCTCTGGAGAAGATTATGCCCTCCTGCCTTCAGCTCAGGATCATAAAGCTGTTGGTGAAGGGGATACAGGCCCGAATACCGGCGGTATGGGAGCCTACAGCCCCGCACCGATTCTTCCGGCAGATAAATATGAAGAAACTGCCGATATATGTATCAAACCGATATTGAAACATCTTGCTGCAAAAGGGGAGCCGTTTGTCGGTATCCTTTACGCAGGGTTGATGTATACTGAGAACGGACCCTTTGTTCTGGAATATAACGTCCGCTTCGGAGATCCGGAATGCCAGCCGCTGCTGATGCGTCTTGACTGTGATCTTGCCAGCATAATGATGGCCTGCATTGAAGGCCGTCTTGACGAGGTAGAAGTCAAGGTAACTCCGGAAACAGCTATCTGCGTTGTTATGAGCGCAGAAGGTTATCCGGGAAGCTATCCCAAAGGTATGGAACTTACCGGATTCGATAAAGCCGAAGAGGATGACAAGGTTAAGGTCTTTCAGGCCGGAACCGAATATAAAGATGAGAAGACTCTTTCCAGCGGAGGCAGGGTTCTTGGAGTTACCGCTCTGGGTACCGACCTTGCTGATGCCAAGGCTCGTGCATATCGGGCTGTGGAAAGGATCGGTTTTGAGAAATCTTATTTCCGCCGTGATATCGGCGACAAGGGTTTGAAAAAATGAGTTGTCCCAAGGTAGCTGTATTTATGGGTTCAATTTCAGATAAGGATAAAATGCAGCCCTGCATTGATATTCTTAAGAAATTGGAAATCCCTTATCATTTTACTGTTTCATCGGCTCACCGGACTCCTGAGCGTACTGCCAGGCTTGTCGGTGAACTGGAAGAAAAAGGCTGCGAAGTTTTTATCTGTGCTGCCGGGCTTGCCGCCCACCTTGCCGGAGCTGTAGCCGCTAAGACTATAAAACCTGTTCTTGGTGTTCCCATCTGCGGGTCTCCTTTAGGTGGGATGGATGCAATGCTGGCAACTGTCCAGATGCCTCCGGGCTTCCCGGTTGGAACTCTTGCTCTTGATAAAGTCGGAGCAAGAAACGCTGCATGGATGGCTGCACAGATTCTGGCTTTGCATGATGAAAGCCTTACAGAAAAAATCAAAGCGGCCCGTCAGGAATTTGTTGCCAAAGTCGAAGAAGCCGCAGCTGAAATTGAAGCTGAGAACTGATTCAGTCTCTTGCATTTCAGCTTAATAAATCTGATAAAGAGCGGTGTCTTTTAAGGCACCGCTTTTCTGATTGATTTTATGCCGCACAAATATTGATTAAAGACAGCAGGTTCGCCGTCTTGTCTTTTTAATGAAGGTCCCGTTTGTTATGTCCTTACAGTTTTTACTTATTTATTCACTGACAGTTTTTCTGGCTTCCATCATTCCCGGCCCTAGCATGGTGCTGGCTCTTACGCACGGTATTCGTTACGGAGCCAGAAGAACAATCGCTACAGCACTGGGCAATGCAACAGCTTCATTTTTACAGGCGGTCATTTCCATGGCAGGTCTTGGTGCCTTGCTTGCAGCATCGGAAACAGCTTTTTCCGTAGTGAAGTATGCCGGTGCCGCATATCTTGTCTGGCTGGGACTGAACATGATGTTCAGCAAAAATAAGCAGGAAAAGAAACTGGAACACGATCATAATAACAAGAGCTTTATCAGCCTGTTCAGGCAGGGATTTTGCGTAGCGGCGGGCAACCCTAAGGCAATCATATTTTTTACCGCTCTGTTCCCGCAGTTTATAAGTGAGTCTGGAACTCAACTCAGCTCATGGGCTGCGCTGCTCGGTATTCTGGTTCTGATCGCATTCTCATGTATGATGATTTATGCGTTCTTCGGTTCGAGAGTAAAAAATGCTTTCAGCAACAGTTTTGTTGGAAGATACATGAATAAAATTATGGGAACGGTTTTTATTTCATTCGGGATAGGTCTGGCTTCAGTTAGAGAATAAGCTGATCTATGACCTGCCATGACCTGTCAGCAGAGATTGAACTGTTTTTCTAAGCTCGTCTTTGCTGAATGGCTTAACCATGGCCTCGTCAGCTCCCAGAGCTTTTGCCTGCCGCAGGAATTCAAGCCCGGTGAGTTCCCCTCCACCTGAAATAATCAGGATAGGACAACAGTTTTTCTTGTTTTTCATTTCAATAATGGTCTGGATGCCATCCATGTTGGGCATAAATATATCCATTATGACCAGATCTACAGAATTTTCCAGAAAGAGTTCCATCCCTTCATTTCCATCATTGGCGAGAAGAAATGTGAAGTTGTCCTGTGCAAGGTAGAGTTGCAGCAGGTCCAGAATTTTTTGATCGTCGTCTATAAGAAGCAGTTTTGTCATACTTGAAACCATGTAAGTAGAATGTTGCTTCGGTTATAATTAGTCCGAGAATAAAAATACTAAAAGTCGGTCTCTTTTATCCGGGAAAACGTGCCTATTACTAAGGTTATTTCTTCTGAAATCTGCCCTAAGAGCTTTTCGGAAGATTCAGAATTGTTCTTAAGAGCGCAATCTTCAAGCTCAGAACATAGGCGTTGGGCTATAACGGCTCCTACTGTTCCGGACTCGCTTTTCAGCTTGTGGGTTTCCTTTGCAAGGCTGTCCAGATTTTTTTCAGATAGCAGTTGTCTCATCTTCTGCAATCTTTCCGGTGCATCCACAAGAAAAATTTCAATTGCGTCCCATAGAATTTCATCGTCATTCAGAAAACGGGTCAAAGCTGCATCAAAATCGAGGTGCTCACTGTTAAAATCGGAAAAATTTAATGCCATACTTTATTTCTCTATATCATTCTTAAACTTTACTTTGAAACATATTATAACAGATTTTATAAGTATGGCACTTTAAAAGTTAAGTAAGGCTGTTATTTATAACTCGATTTAAATCTGTACAGCTGGATCATTTCACAATACACAGTTTTTCTAAAACTATTATAGTTGCAGAACATAAAAAAAGGAGTGCCCCTCGGGACACTCCTTAACCAAAACAAGATATTAAAATAGTAGACTAATTTTTATTTTCCAGCTCGGAATACCAGCCGCCTGCACGGGTGAGCAGATCCTGAATTCTGCCTACAAGAGCGTGAGGATCATCAAGGTATCCTTCAAGCAGCAGAGCTGATTCATGCAGCTGTCTGGTTGAGAGGGCAATAAAATCATCATCAGGATTCTTTTCAAAGACATTCAGCAGAGAACGGAGAAGGGGATGCTTGCCGTTTATCTCCATTGTTTTCGGCGGAATGGAATTGTCTTTATTCATAGCACGCATGATTTTTTCCATTGATGAAGTCATACCGCCGTCAGGGTTTACAAGACGGCAGGGGCTGTCGCTGAGACGGTTGGACATTTTTACTTCCACAACCTTGTCGCCAAGGATTTCCTTCATCTTTTTGACCAGCTCTTCCATGTCATGAGTCTGCTCTTCATTAAGAGGTTCCGGCTCATCTTCTTTTTCGATGGTTTCGAATTTGTCCAGAGTTTCAGTGTTGGCATGTTCAGCCGCTACCAGTTTGAACTCGTTAAATTCTCCGAGAGTCTCCATGACAAATTCATCAATCGGCTCATAGAGATAAAGAACTTCAATTCCTTTGTGGCGGAATATTTCAAGATGCGGGTTCAGCTTGGCTGCTTCGCGGCTGGCAACATAAGCGTAGTAGATTTCTTTCTGGTCATCTTTTGCCCGTTCAATGTATTCTTCAAAAGATACAAGGCCTTTGGTCTCTTCTGATTCAACAGAAGATTCAAAGCGCAGCAGTTTGGACCAGAGGTCTTTATTCAGGAAGTCGGTGTAACCTGCTTTGAATATTTTTGAGTGGGCAGCCCAGAATTCAGCATACTTTTCAGTGTCATCTTTAGCCATTTTTTCAAGCTGGCCGAGGACCTGCTTTGTCAGGGTAGTACTGATTTTGCCGATCAGCAGGTTGTCCTGAAGAGTTTCACGGGAGATGTTGAGAGGCAGATCCTCAGTATCAACAACACCTTTGACAAAGCTCAAATACTGGGGAAGCAGATTTTTGTTCTGGCGTTCGATAAGTACACGGCGGACGTAAAGGTCAAGCCCCCAGTTTTCGCGGTCCATACCGAAGATATCCAGATCTTTTTTAGGAATAAACAGCAGACTGTTGAACTGAACCGGTGCATCTACGGAGAAGTGCAGAGTGTCAATAGGCGCATCAGAATCGTAAGTCAGGAATTTGTAGAATTCTTCATACTGTTCCTGCTTGATCTGGAATTTAGGTTCACGCCAGAGTGCTGTTACGGTGTTGACTCTCTCATCACCTACAACGATCGGGAAGGAAACAAAGTTTGAGTGTCTTTTGATGATATCTTTAAGTGCGGATTCACTGAGGAAACGTGAGGTATTCTCTTCGTTGACAAAAATTTCGATGGAAGTTCCATGAGCAAAATCAACTTCGGTCTCGGTGATTTCGTAGCCGGTTTTACCATCGGATTCCCAGATAAGAGCTTTTGCCCCGTCCTGATAGGATTTAGTGGTAACTTTAACTTTGTCGGCAACCATGTAGACAGAATAGAATCCTACACCGAAACGACCGATAAGGCTGTCGAGACTTTCGCTTTTCTCAGCTGCGAGTTTAACGAATTCAGCTGAACCTGAATGGGCGATTGTTCCAAGGTTGGAAACAACTTCATCTCTGGTCATACCTATACCGGTATCTGAGATAGTGATTGTTTTTGCTTCTTCATCAACTGAAAGTTTGATTTCCGGCTCTGTATCATCAGCAAGATCAGGGTTTCTGGTCACTTCGAAACGCATTTTGTCCAGAGCATCGGAAGCGTTTGAGACAAGTTCGCGTACAAAAATTTCACGGTTGGTGTAGAGTGAGTGTACAAGGATGTCCAGAAGCTGGCTAATTTCAGCTTTAAACTCAATTTTTTCTGTTGTTTCAGCCATGTAAAAGTCCTCCGATTAATAGAAAATCGAGCCGTCCGGCATGCCGGAAGGTGCAATGAGATATTGTGATTTAGTAATAAGGCGGGGTATAACTGCCTGTATAAAAAGAGTTTGCCCGCGACTATGCCTATTTAGTCACGGCTTTGAGCTTGTCAAGAAGGTATTTTTCAAGTTCTCTGCGATCCTTGCGCAGACGGATCATTTCCGCTTCCATGATGCAGAGTTTTTCTTTTAAAACTTTATTTTCATCTTTGAGCTGCTCAACTTCCTCCCCTTGTTCAGTCAGAAGGCAGACAGCCTGTTCCACATCCTCGTGCAATGTTCCGGGCAGTGAAGGTGCGGCAGATGTCTGGGGTATGATGTGTTTCAGTCCTTCGGTAATTGAACGGGCGATTTCAGCACCTATTGTGGAAGCAATCTGCAAGGATTTATCGCTGGAATTGTCGTTATAGTGCTGGACTGCTGAATCTGAGGAACTTTCAGATTCCATTATCGAAACATTTACCGGGAACATTCTTGAAAGCTCAGACATTACATCTTCTGCGGTATGCCCCTGTTTCAGCCTTTTAGAGATAATTTTAAAAATTTCTATTGCTTCGGGCTTAAATCTTTTCTGACGCTTTTTGCCCATGCTCGGCAGGTATTGTGAAAAACGGTTCTTCCAGTAGTGGAGGGTCGATTCAGGAACTTCAAGCTCTCTGGCTATTTCCGCAATGGAAAGCAATTTTTTGTCAGACACTGCTGATACTCCGCCTTCTGAGTTATATAGAAATAAAATTATATAGCCTTTCAAATTCTAGTTTTCATTTGCCCTTAAGTCAATACATGCCTGTGGAACAATAGCTTTTAGTTTATTTCTACGTTAAAGCTTCACGCGTGGGAAAAGATGGTGACTCGTATATATTGCAATGCGAAAATATATGAGTTACCCGCAGAAATTCATAGATCGGGTTGGAATTGCATAACCTTTTCCGGTCCCGCTTTTTTTTGTTAAGGTTTCCATTGTGTGTTATGTTTTTTTAGTGAATGGCAGACGTGGCCTGATGCAGCTTTTCAGTAACGCTTTTTTAACTGGAAGGTTGTTTACAGCGAACGCTTGAGCCGGACATAGTTGCTTATGCCATGTGGCGGAGTTTTAATTGAATTCGGAAATAATACTTCTTTTTGATGTCGGTAACACCAATACGAAAATAGGTTTTTCCAACAGGGAGAATCTGATAGAATCTTACGTGGTCCCGTCAGATCCGCGGGAAACTTCTGATTCATTCGGATTGAAACTGGTGGAAATATGTCGCGCTGCGGGTATCTCACCCGATAAAATTTCCGGTGCTGCCGTTTCATCAGTTGTCCCTCCCATGAATCCCCTGTTACGCGGAGCTGTGAGTCGATTTTGCGGTTGTCCGATCCGTTTTGTTCCTGATGAGCTTAAAATTGATCTCATCAACAGGTATGAAAGACCCTGGGAAGTAGGGGCGGACAGGCTGGTAACGGCTTTAGCTGCAAGAAAGTTGAGCTCTGCCGAGAATCTTATTGTGGTCGATTTCGGTACCGCAACGACCTTTGACTGTGTTAAAGGGAATGAATATCTGGGCGGACTGATCTGTCCGGGAGTTCTTTCGTCTGCCAAGGCGCTGTCTTCGGGAACGGCAAAGCTGCCCCATATCACGCTGGAACTGGAGTCCGAGACTATTCATCCCGGACGCAGTACTACGGACAGCCTGAATCAGGGACTTATTTTTGGTTTTGCTTCTATGGTGGAAGGGCTGTCCAGCCGCTTGAGAGCCACTCTCGGCGGGGAAGCCGAGCTCGTAGCCACCGGCGGTTTTGCCTTGCGTATAGCTAATGTATGTGATGCTATTGACCGCACCGTTCCATCTCTTCTGCTGGACGGATTGAGGATGAGCTGGTTCAATCGTAAGTAAACTGTTTTTTGTTTGAAACAGTCGTATCTTTCCGGGTATAGATTGATACGGATTCAACTAAACAAGGAAATACCGGAGTTTCTCCGGGGCCGGCACAGGATGTCGGAAATGTACGAACATAATTCAAGGAGTAGTTACATGAGTACCATTATCGCTGTTTGGGCCAGAGAAATTCTTGATTCCAGAGGCAACCCCACTGTTGAAGTTGAAGTTGCCCTTGAGTCCGGAGCTGTAGGACGCGCTGCCGTTCCTTCCGGTGCGTCAACCGGAACACGCGAGGCTCTCGAACTGCGTGACGGTGACAAGACCCGCTACAAAGGAAAAGGTGTTCAGACTGCGGTTAATAACATCCGTGAAGAAATAGCCGATGCCATTGTAGGACAGGATGCTCTGCGTCAGGTCGCCATAGATAATATGCTCATCGATCTTGACGGAACCGAGAACAAATCACGCCTCGGTGCAAATGCAATGCTTGGCGTTTCCATGGCTGTAGCCCGTGCGGCAGCAAACATGCTCGGACTTCCTCTTTATCAGTACCTCGGTGGTGTTAATGCTAAAATTCTGCCTGCCCCGATGATGAACATCATCAATGGCGGAGAGCATGCTCCGAACAATCTTGATATTCAGGAATTCATGATCATGCCTATCGGTGCGGAATCTTTCCGTGAAGCTCTGCGTATGGGCTCTGAAACTTTCCATTCACTGAAATCCATCCTCGCTGCTGACGGCCACAACACCGCTGTTGGTGATGAAGGCGGATTTGCCCCGAACCTCAGCTCCCATGCTGAAGCATTTGAATATATAATCAAAGCTATTGAAGCTGCCGGATACACTCCCGGAAAAGACATAGCTCTTGCCATCGATGCCGCTGCTTCCGAATTTTATAAAGACGGAAAGTATGTGCTTGCAGGAGAAAACAAAGAGTTTACTTCTGAAGAACTTATTGAGTTCTATCAGGATTTCTGCGATCGCTTCCCGCTCATTTCAATTGAAGACGGACTCGCAGAAGGCGACTGGGAAGGCTGGGAAATCATGACTGATAATCTCGGTGAAAGAATTCAGCTTGTAGGTGATGATATTTTTGTCACCAACCCTGATATCCTTGCCGAAGGAATTGATCGCGGAGTTTCCAACTCAATTCTTATCAAATTGAACCAGATCGGCACAGTTACTGAAACTCTGGATACTATGGAACTTGCCAAACAGGCAGGCTACTCCACAGTAGTTTCCCACCGTTCAGGTGAAACATCAGACCATTTTATTGCTGACCTTGCCGTCGGACTTAATGCCGGTCAGATCAAGTCCGGTTCACTCTGCCGCAGTGACAGGCTTGCAAAATATAATCAGCTTCTGCGCATAGAGGAAGACCTTGAAGATGAAGGAATGTACTACGGACCTGCTCTTAAAGCTTCTTTCTTTGGCGAAGACTAGAATTGACACACGGCTTTAATGCCGTTGTTAATGGTTGCCTGCAAGGCTTAAAGGGGTTATCCCCCTTTTTAAAAGCTCTTCAACTCAGGGCTGTGGATTCATATTCACAGCCCTGAGATTTTTAGCAGATTGGCACAGTTGTTTTTCAGCATAAAAATAAATTCTCCGGGAATTTATATTGTGACATTGTTGGGGATGCTCTGAAAATTCAGGGTTCGGTATTTTTCATATCCTGCAACGGTCAGCCGGAGGTAAAAGGCCCCAGGCCGAGGAACCGGACTATGATAGTTTTGAATGGTAAGGAAACCGCCCTTGCGGTCCGTGAAGAACTCAGAGTTGAAATTGAAGGCCTGAAAGAAAAATTCGGCCGTGCTCCGGGATTGGCAGTTATCCTTGTGGGCGAAGATCCTGCCTCCAAGGTCTATGTCCGCAATAAGGAAATAGCCTGCGAAAAAGCCGGGATAGTCTCAACCGCATATAAAATTGATGCCGGCGTCAGTCAGGATGAGCTTGAAGATCTGATCCTGAAATTAAATAATGATGATTCTGTTGACGGAATTTTGCTGCAACTGCCTCTGCCCAAAGGGCTGGACAGTCAGAAGTGCCTTGAACTTATTGATCCCGGCAAAGACGTTGACGGATTTCATCCTGTCAATGTCGGCAAGCTCATGCTTGGCCTGCCCGGATTCCGCTCCTGTACCCCGGCAGGAATAATTACCCTTCTGGAAAGATATAATCTGCCTACTTCCGGCAAGAAAGCTGTTGTGATCGGACGATCAAATATTGTCGGAAAACCTCTGGCAATGATGCTTATGCAGTACGGCGATTTTGCTAATGCGACTGTGACTGTCTGTCATTCCCGCACTGCCGGACTTGCCGAAGAAGTCAAAGGGGCCGATTTTGTTTTTGCCGCAATCGGAATTCCTAAATTCGTTAAAAAGGAAATGGTTAAAGACGGTGCTGTTGTTGTTGATGTAGGTATCAACCGCACTGACGAAGGTCTTGTAGGCGATTGTGACTATGAAGCTATAAAAGAGACAGCCAAAGCAATGACACCTGTCCCCGGCGGTGTCGGCCCGATGACTATCGCCCAGCTTCTTGCAAATACTGTTGAAGCTTTTAAAAATCACAATTCGTAAATAAAATTTTTGAGCATTTTATAGAAAATTATCCCCCTGTGCCGGGTAGTTGACCTGCGCAGGGGGTATTTTTTGACTGCTGAAAACGGCTTTGTTACAGCGTTAGTCCCTTTATAAATATTTATTTGAAAAGATTTTGTGTTATAAATTTTTTTCATCATCTTGCCTTACAGTGAAATCAGTATTAGTATTAATTATAGTTTAGCAAAAAGTTGTTTTTGTGGCACGGAAAGTGCTTAATTTAAAAAATACTGTTTTTTCAAATAATATAAATAAGGTCGGGGGGAATATGAGAATTAAGCTTTTAACACTGTTTTTATTTTTAGGCCTGGTTTTTCCATTGGCAGCTCAGGCTTCATCTGTCTACCTCACTTTGCAGGGAACTGTTAACAATCGCAGTCAGCTGTGGGGAAATGTAAAGGATTCCGGTATAAATGTCGGTGATACTTTAACCTATGTTGTCGAAGTTGATACTGACAAGATCGGATACCATATCCAGTCAAACGGACAGTATGATCATACTGGAAGTTATTATACTTCTCTGAGCACTGGTAACCTTCTTGGAGATGCTGGTAATGAGCAGCAGAAGTGGGGTGACGGAAGTAAGGGTTCAAGCAGTCTGTATACACAGACCAGTAATGAGTACTCCACCGTTATTCTCAACAGCTGGGTTTCTTCCATAAATAGTCTTGCAGAGGGCTCAATAATTAACAGACTTCAGGAATCATCCTATATTAATGGCAGAAATACCGGAATTAACCTGACTAACGTAGTTGTAACTTCCATCTCAAACGCCGCACCAACTCCTATCGGTGCAAGCGGATTGATGCTCATCGGCGGACTTGGTGTCGTCGGTTTTATGAGACGCAGATTTACAAAGTCAGCCTAGCTTGACCCTAAAGAACAATTAATAAGGCTTCCCATTGAGGGGAGCCTTTTTTTTTATTATAATAGTGTCAAAAATATTGAGAGTGGCACTATGAAAGGACTAACCGAGCTTATCACATGCATTCAGGAAATTTCCGCAGGGAACTATTCCAATGATATAATGGCCCTGACTGGAGAAGAATATGGACCGCTTATTCGTGAAGTTGCTGAGTCTGTAGGGTTGATGATGGTCCGCATTGAGGCCAGAGAATTCGAACTGGAACAGGCGCATGAGGACCTGAAGAGGAGTACGCTTGAAACTGTAAGCTCCGCTGCAAGGGCTCTCGGGCTTCGTGATTCATATACAAGCGGACATGGTGACAGGGTTGGATGCTATGCCTCCCGTCTTGCCGTAAGAAGAGGATATGATAGTGACTTTATCGAGCAGGTCCGCATTGCCGGGGTTCTGCATGATATGGGTAAGATAGGCTTCAGCGACACTCTTTTTAGTAATACGGACACCTGCCCTGACGAGGAGATGCTGCACGAAATTCGACTGCATCCCCAGTGGGGTTATGATATGCTTCAGGGGCTTTCATTTCTGAGACCATCTTTGGAATATATCCGCTGCCACCATGAACGTATGGACGGCACAGGGTATCCTAGAGGACTCCATGGGGATGAGATTCCTGACGGGGCTAAGATAATAAGTATTGCCGATGTATTTGACGCCATTACCACCAATAGAAATTACCAGAAAGCCAGAGAATGCGAACAGGCTTTTGAAATATTGAGAAAGCTGGCAGGACCCTCACTTGACCCTGAGCTGGTTGAAATTTTTATTGATGAGATAGAACAGAACGGTATGCAGTTTTGTTCCGATAAAAAATAATTTAATAATCATTACTGATAAGCTTGCCTTCATGCTGTTCGTGATTATTCTCTGCACTTGTGATTGATAATGAATCCGGCCGTGCAACTGCCGCTATTTTATAAAAATATATTTCAGGTGTTTGTGAATAAATATGTCTCATAAAAGTATCCATATCGAAGGTGCAAGGCAGCACAATTTAAAAAATCTTACTCTTGATATTCCAAGGGATGAACTTGTCGTTGTCTGCGGTCCTTCCGGTTCAGGAAAATCTACTCTGTCATTTGATATAGTATATGCAGAAGGACAGAGGCGCTATGTGGAATCTCTCTCCGCTTATGCAAGGCAGTTTCTGCCTCAGCTTGATAAGCCCAAAGTTGATAAAATTGAAGGATTGTCCCCGGCAATCTCGCTGGAGCAGCAGTCGACCTCAAGAAACCCACGCTCAACAGTTGGAACTGTAACCGAAATTTATGACTTTCTGAGAGTCTTTTTTGCCAGACTTGGAAAATTTCACTGCCCTCAATGTGGCAAACCTATTGAAGCACAGACTTCGGATGAAATAGTTTCCAACATTCTTTCCTTTGATCCCGGAAGCAAGATTATTTTGATGGCTCCGCTTGTGGATCATCAGAAAGGCACCCATAAAGATCTGCTGGCAAAACTGAAACGCGAAGGTTTTGTCAGGGTCCGTGTTAATGGTGAGATTTTGGGTATTGATGATGTCCCTGATCTTGAAAAGAACCGCAAGCACACTATAGAACTTGTGGTTGACCGCCTTGTGGTCAAGCCTGAAATAAAAAAAAGGCTTGGCGATTCAGTTGAGCTGGCTTTGCGGTACGGAGATGATTCTCTCATAGTTTCCATTGTGGGGGGCAAAGATATTTATCTCTCCACCATGTCCACCTGTCCGTCCTGTAAAATAAGCATGCCTAAACTTTCTCCGCAGCTTTTTTCATTCAACAGCCCTCAGGGGGCATGTCCTGTCTGTTCCGGTATAGGAAGTGTGGATTATTACGAACCTGATCTTCTGGCTCCCAACAAGGGATTGTCGCTTAAAACAGGTGCAATCATTCCTTGGAAATCTCCTAAGATGTATGCCAGATATGAAGAGCGTTTTCGCAAGCTGGGCAAAAAATACGGGTTTAAGGTTGATACGCCGCTTGGTGATTTTTCCGATGAAGCAGGCAAGGCTCTGTTCTACGGAGATCAATCTCTTGGCTGGGAGGGAGTGGTTCCATTGCTGGAAGTCGGTCAGAATCTCGGCCATATCTGGAGAGATGAGCTGTCCAGATTCCGGCAGAGCAGACCATGTCCGGAGTGTAATGGGGCAAGACTCAGGCCGGAGTCACTTGCCGTTAAAGTTGATGGTGTCAGTATTTTTGATTTTTGCTCCATGTCTATCAGCAGGGCTCTCGAGTGGCTTAAAGAACTTAAATTTGAAGGCCATGAACTGCTGATTGCCGAGCCTCTGCTGAAAGAGCTTATTCATCGCATTGGATTTATGGTCAATGTCGGGCTTGATTATCTTAGTCTGGGTCGGAATATGGCAACCCTTTCCGGTGGTGAAGCTCAGCGCATCCGCCTTGCCGGGCAGCTTGGTTCCGGGCTTGTCGGGGTTACCTATGTTCTTGATGAACCTTCCATAGGTCTGCATCCCCGTGATAACGAAAGACTGCTTAATACTCTGCGTTCATTGCAGTCACGGGGGAATACCGTGCTGGTGGTAGAGCACGATGATGCCACCATCAAGAGTGCTGACCATGTTATTGAGCTGGGACCGGGCTCTGGAATGCTCGGTGGAGAGATTGTTTTTCAGGGCAGCGTGGATAAACTTCTCAACAAGTCTCAGTCGCTGACCGCAAAATATCTTCGCGGAGAGCTGGAGATAGAACGCCCGGAAACACGGCGTAAACCTAAAGACTGGATAAAGCTTAAAGGTGTTCGCACAAACAACCTTAAAAATCTTGATGTTGATGTTCCTCTGGGCGTTTTAACCTGTTTTACAGGTGTTTCCGGTTCCGGGAAAAGTTCTCTTGTTGTCGACTCCATGTACAAGCACATTGCTCTTGCAAGGGGAACCAAGGTTGATCAGCCCGGACAGATATCCGGCATTGATGGACTGGAGAAAATTGAAAAAATTGTTTCAATAGATCAGTCGCCTATTGGTAGAACACCCAGATCGAATCCGGCAACTTATACTAAAATTTTTGATGAAATAAGAAATATATTTGCCTCGACCAAAGAGGCCAGAAAGCGTGGCTACAAACCGGGAAGATTCAGTTTCAACGTCCGTGGTGGAAGGTGTGAAGCATGCCGTGGCGACGGGCAGATTCGTGTTGAGATGCACTTTTTACCGGATGTTTATGTAAAGTGTGATGTCTGCGGAGGGCAGCGCTATAACAGCCAGACTCTGGAAGTCGATTACAAGGGACTCAATATTGCCGAGGTCCTTGATATGACTGTCCGGCAGGCAAAATCATTTTTTGAGAATCATCAGACCTTAAGCAGAAGGCTGGAGGTGCTGGAGCAGGTCGGTCTTGAATATTTACAGCTCGGACAGCCTGCGACAACACTCTCAGGCGGTGAAGCCCAGCGTATCAAAATATCGCGTGAGCTTGGAAAGCGCAGTCTTCCCGGTACCCTTTACATCCTTGATGAACCTACTACCGGACTTCACATGCACGAAGTGGGCAAGCTGATTAAAGTGTTGCAGCAACTGGTTGATAAGGGTGCGACCGTTGTTGTTATTGAACATAATATCGATGTTATCAAGGCTTCTGACTATGTGTTCGATCTTGGACCCGGCGGCGGAGAATCCGGTGGAAATATAGTTGCCAAAGGAATTCCTGAAGAAATTGCCGCTGACAGTAATTCCGTTACCGGAAGATTTTTAAATCAGTAGCCTCCTGATGGTATATAAAAATAAAACAGGCAGTATCCTTGTAGATAGGGGATGCTGCCTGTTTTTTTGTTTTAAGAATAAGCCTTATATCTCTAAAGAAATGTTTTACATATCTTCATATTCTATTTCTATATTTTCAAGTATATAGCGGAGCCTTTTGGTATGTTCAGCAATCCCTGCAAAAGAACCTGTTTTCGCAATATCTTCAATTGCTGCACCTATGTCCGTGAGCTCTTCTATTCCATATGAAGCACCCGTTCCTTTCAGTCTGTGGCCCAGCATTCTAACTGCTTCAGCATTTTTTTCAGCTAGATATTTTTCAAGTTCTTCCAGTTCATTGAGTCTTATTTCAATATATCTGGGCATAATCTCTTCTAACTCGGAATCTACAGTAACCTTATATTTCTGGCTCATAATTAAATCTCTTGCTGACAGGTTATATAATTTTTCAAATGTTTATTATTATAATACGTCATGAGAAATTATTTTTCCACTTTTTTGATATATTTTTTAAGATCACAGGAAATATAATTGCCTTAAAAAAATATTTTATTTTCGTATTTAAAATAAAGCAATCTATTTCAAAGCATTGTGTAATGGCTATGAAATAGAAGTTAGCTTTATAGCTGATCAATAGGTATGGATTTTATGAAATTCTGCTCCAGTATTAAGCAGAGAGCTTCTCAAATGAGGATTTTTTTGAGTATGCTCAGGGACTGTTTTATGAGACTTGAGTTACTATTGTTATTTGTCGGCTAGTGATGAGCCTAACTTACCCAGACGTTTAAGCCAGATATCACCTGTCTGCGTATCAAAAAAAAGTTTTCTGCCTACATTTCCGCCAACGTCCATTGCTATCGGCTTAAGAGAATGTTTTGCCAAACATTCCAACGCGGTGCTTACATTCCGCTCCCCGACTGAAAAGGCCGATGAAACTCGAACTCGTTTATTGGCAATTCCGTTTGATCCGCCAAAGAGTTTGATTTCGAGATTCTTTTTTTTGGCCCCCAGCTTGAGCATGGTTTGCAGCAGATGTTCTACAGCCGTATCAACGTATCTGCATATCTGGATTCTGCCGTTAACGCGGTCTCTTGATTCTGAAACCCGCGGCAGAAAAGAGTGACAGATAATTCCCTGTTCCATAGCAGGCTCGTGCATGGTTATAGCCACACATGATCCCAGCACAGTGGAAACCATTGTAGGAGAAACACCAATGTAAACGTCACCGGTGTGCAGGAATATCTGCGGCTTTAATATACAGGAGTTCTGCATTTTTACCTTAGCGGTCATAAGTTATAAAAAAGATTAATATGAATAGCAGATTTTTTTACACAAAAGAAGGCGTGAGAGCTGATGGGAAGTCTCATAACTAACATTTACGGATGATTCTGATTTTGTCCATGATAGATTCAAAAAATACTGCTTCAATGACTGTTTTATTTTGATGATAGAGAACTGGAGGTATTAAAATTTAATTTTAAAAGATATGCTATTTCAGAATATGAAACTATGTTATTCCGCAGGCTTGATAGTAAAGACTATGGCTTTGTTCATTAGGGATAAATAAATTGAATTAAAATTTAGCCCGCAGCAGTTTGTATACAAAATATCTGGAATTCCCTTTTATCGAGTCATTATTACCTGATAATATTCTGCCGACATGTTTTCAGCTTTTAAATAAGCCGTGTCAGAGGTCTTCTAAATTGTGTGAACTTAAAAAAGTGGAAGCGCAATACAATAAATTATTCAGTTCCTATTTCATTTTTTCAATTGCTTCGTCTTCAGTGTTATAAATACTGAACATTGATGCGAAACCTGATATTTCGAAAACTTCATTTACCATTCCTGACAGGTTGGCAAAGGCCAGCATTCCATTAACTGTTTTTAATTTTTTTGCAGTGGTAAGCACAGAACGCAAGCCTGCACTGGAAATATAATCCAGTTTACCGAAATCCATGACGATTTTAATTTCGCCATCATTAATAATATTATCCATGTAGCTGTCATAGGTCGAAGTTGTTATGGCATCCATTCTGCCAGTTATTCCGATAACAGTTACATCCCCGATCTTTTTCTTATTAAGTTCCATTGTCTTTTTTGTCCTTGCGAAATTAAAAATTAATTTCCTATTTTCATGGAAAAATCTAATTTTGTCCAGATAAAGGAGCCAGTCACGATAGTGACTACCATGATTAATAAGCAGCATTCCAAATAATTAATAATTGACTTTTTTAAACATATCTTTATTTTCAATATAAAAAAAATTATGTCTGGGGAGGTCATAATGCGTAGAAGGTTATTGGTTTTTTTCCTTTTTTCAGTCTTTTTGCTATCAAGTTTGCCAGCATCGGCATCTCCTCTATATCTAACTCTTTCCGGTAAAGTTAGTGGAATTCGTGATGGGGGCTGGCTTGCACATAAGTCGGATATTCATTTGGGCGATACACTCAATTATATTGTTTCTGTTGATACTGACCAGATCGGTTCAACCACTTCACATAATGGAAGAACATATGATCTCGGTGGAACCTTTTTCACTGCTCTTGAGTCTGGAAACCTGATGGGACAGAACCAGAATGCCCATAGCGACCAGCTTAACTGGGGTGCTGACTTCGGTTATGCTTCTGTTTTGCAGTCCGGTAACCAGAATTCAAACCTGTACCTTACAAAGTGGGGCTTTGATCCCACTGATTTTAAGGTAGGGGATATCTTCACTGATACCTACGAGATTGCTTATTCCAACGGAAAGCACTCTTCCCGGATTGATCTTGGAAATCTGGTTATAACGGGAATTTCAACTTCAGCTGCCACCCCGACTCCGGTACCGGGTGCTTTTCTGCTGATGGGCTCAGGCCTTTTTGTAGTAGGCTACTTTCGCAGAAAGCTTGCCTAGCTGACCGGCATTAAATCCGAATCTGAATGAAAAATCCTCCCGCTTAGTTTTGAGCGGGAGGATTTATTATTTGTAGCGTATATTCATTTGGATTTATTGAATTCAATAGCTGGATAAATCAATCATTGTTCAGAGCTTTCAGCTTAAGTTCTCGGTCAATAAACTGAGCCAGAATAAAGGATGCCGCGGACATAACCGCAGCTCCGATGAAGACAATTTTATAATCCTGCATCCAGGCAATTCCTCCAAGAGCTGGTATAAATACCGCGGCAATATGGTTTATGGTAAAACCAACCGCCATGCTCGGAGCAATATCAGGCTTATCAGCTATTTTCTGGAAGAAGGTCTTAATTGCTATGGCACAGTTGTAGAGTATGTTGTCCAGAATATAGAGAAGTCCGCCTATGATAGGGCTGTCCGTGAAAGCGTATGCAAGAAATATTATTACTAGAAATCCATATTCTATAGAAAGGATTTTTCGCTCGCCAAGTTTGTTGACCGATTTTGCTATGATTGGATTTAAAAAATAGTTGATTATATTATTGAAGACAAAAAGCATTGTGACCTGCTGGACAGAGTAATCAAATTTTTTAACCAGCAGGAAAACGGCAAAAGCGACAAAAATTTGTCTTCTGGCTCCAGCCAGAAATGTCAGTGCGTAAAAGAGCCAGTACTTGGGCCGTAGAATCATTTTTTTATGCTGTATAGGGATTTCCGTAGAGGATGGGTCCATAAAGCAGCATCCCAGACCGGCAACAAAGGCTATGCCCCCGGCAGCAAGAAACATGGAAGAATAGCCCATAAAACCGGACGCAAGAAAAATAGCCACTCCGATGGTTATATTTGTCGCCGCTGCCATGCTTCGCATTCTTCCCATCACCAGCGGTGCTTCAGAATAACCGAAATACTGAAGTGTCAGCGACTGATTCATGGTTTCATAATAGTGGAAGCCGAACGACATCAGTAAGGTTGTGAATGCAATCCCGGCGTATGAGGGCATAAATCCGGCAAGAGCAACACCTACACCCGTAATCATAACTGACAGTGCCGCAAGATGATGCTCCTTGAAAATGAGCAGAAAATATACCACAAACAGTGAAAAGAATCCCGGCAGTTCCCTTATTGATCCGACAAATCCGAACTGTCCGCCGTTAAGTCCTGCGACCTCCACAGCAAAGTTATTCATCAGTGTGCGCCAACCCTGAAGGCCTACGGTTGAGGCTATAGTGAGGATAAGCAGAAAAATGTACATTTTACGGTTGTTTATATTGGTCATTATTGTCCTCGGGCACTAAATAATTATTATGAAACAGTTTACCCGGCTGTCAGAGGCTTGAAATTGTCCGGCAGGTTTTATTGCAGATAAAGTCTGGGAGTAGACTGAGGACTGTTTTAAAACAAGATTTTTAAAAATTATTAATAAAATAATTAGTGTGGTCGAAAGCTGATGTCTTCAGACAGGATATTTGTGAATGGATATGCCGTTGCGTTGACGGTCCGTAGAAGTACAAGAGCAAAAAATGTTATTTTCAGGGTTATACCCGGCAAAGGTCTTGAGGTGGTGATACCGAAGTGGGTCGCCCTTAATGAAGTGCCTGATTTTGTGGATAGAAAAAAAGGCTGGATCAGCAGAGCCGTTGAAACAATGCGCAGGAATGGGCTGTCCCTTGAACCGAAAAAACTGGTCCTTCCTGATAAAATTTATTTTGCTGCCAACAACACTGAATACACTTTGGTCAGATCTTTAAACGGTCGCGGAAGTCTTAAAATAGTTAAAAATGCTCGCAGACTGCACCTAAGAGGAGCCTCATGGACTCCTGAGGAAGAGCTTGATTCATTAAAAAAGTTCGTCAGGCTTGAAGCAAAAAGTTTTCTGGTTCCAGAACTGCGAAAGGTTTCACGGGAACTGGGGCTGCCTTTTGAGAAAGTGGCTGTGAGGTCTCAGCGCAGCCGCTGGGGAAGCTGCTCCGTGCGTAAGAATATAAATTTAAACTGCAAACTTATGTTTCTTCCTTTTGAACTGGTCCGGCATCTTTTCATTCACGAGCTGTCACACACCATCCATCTGAATCATTCTGAGAAATTCTGGAAACTTGTTGCAGCTGCCCAGCCGGAATACAAAGAATATGAAAAACGTCTTTCTGCAGGGTCGGTATATGTTCCAGACTGGATGAATTTTAAATCCTGAAACTAAAAAACGCCGTGATCTTAGATAGCTAAGGTCACGGCGTTTTGTTTATTGCGGATGGCTATTTGAATTTTTCAATAGCTTTTTTGAAGCCTTCTTGGGAACCGGTAATAACTTCTGTTCCTACGCAGAAAGCAAGGCGGAAGTATCCCGGCATGCCGAAGCCTGATCCGGGAACAGCAAGGACTCTTTCTTCCTGCAGGGCTGCGCAGAATTTAACATCATCGCATCCGGGAGCTTCAGGGAAGAAGTAGAAAGCTCCTTTGGGCATAGTGTAGTTGTAACCAGCCTTATCAAGAACTTCAGCCATAGCGTTGCGTCTTTCAAGATAAATATTTTTATCAACATCAGCATCAATTGCTTTTGCAAGCAGTTTTTGTCCGATTGCAGGCGCATTGACAAAACCGAGAATGCGGTTGGCCAGTACAAGTCCGGCTGTAAGCTGCTCTTTACCGGGCATATCAGGATTGATGAGGATATAGCCGATGCGTTCTCCGGCAAGGGAAAGGTTCTTTGAAAAAGAACTGATAACAAGGCTGTAATCATAATTGGGGAGTATGGACGGAACTTTTTCCCCGTCAAATGCGAGAAAACGGTAGGGTTCGTCTGCAATCAGGAAGATAGGACGTTCACGTCCTTCGTTATGCTTGTTCAGTATTTCAGCAAGCTTTTTCAGGTCTTCTTCGGGGTAGATTGCGCCGGTCGGGTTGTTCGGGGAGTTGATTAAAACGACCCTTGTCTTTTCAGTGATAGAATCATCAATATGTTTGAGATCGAGCTGGAAAGTCAGTGGTTTTGAAGGCACTGTTTTCAGGCTGCCACCGAAGTTCTGGGCATAAAAGCTGTATTCTACAAAAAACGGTGCCGGGCAGAGAACCTCTTCACCCGGTTCAAGAACCGTACGGAAAAGAGTATTGATTCCTCCTGCTGCACCGCAGGTAATGATAATTTCCGAGCCTTTGATCTCAACACCCTGTTCACGACTGGCACGCCCTGCGAGAACATCACGCACATCCTGATATCCGAAATTCGGCATATATCCGAAAGCGAAAGGCTCTTCAGCAGTGTCGGCAATTTCTCTTAAGGCCTCACCAACAACAGCTGGAGCAGGCACATCAGGGTTGCCCAGTGAAAAGTCATAAACATTGTTTTCACCGTATTTTTTTTTGAGTTCTATCCCGGCTTCAAACATTTTGCGAATCCAGGAGGAGTTGTCGATGTAGTTGTCTACCTGTGGTGAAAGAAGTTTCATAATATATTCTCCATCTTATTTAATTAAATTACCTTTTATTACCACGTTGTGGTTGTCCTCTGCCTGAGGACGGAGTGCTTCCGGAATTACCGCCCCTTCTTCTGCCGCGGTAGTTTTTTCTGCCCGAATTTCCGGAATTTCTTTTTCCTGAAGGTTTTCCTCTTCCGCGTCCCTGTTCCTGCTGCTGAGGTGGCTGCTCGGGGCGGGCATGCAGTGATTTCTGGTAGAGGTCGTCAAGAAGCATGGCTACCAGTGTGAGCTGATCTTCGTCCTGTGAGAGTCTGCTGACAAGCTCCTTGTAGCGGGCGATACGTTCTTTTTCCAGAATGGTGCGGGATCTGTATCCTGCTTCGAGGATGGCACTCAAACGGGCTTCAATGATGTTCATGACATCACTGTCTTCAGGAATGGTTCTTTCCTGCAGATCTATTCCGTAACGGGTGGCAATGCGTTGCAGTTCCAGTTTCTGAATAACATCGACAAGTGAAATGGCTATTCCTGAACTACCGGCTCTGCCTGTTCTGCCGGCACGGTGGATGTATGATTCCTTGTCTTCAGGCGGTTCATAAAGAATAACGTGGGAGAGGTCAGGGATATCAATTCCTCTGGCGGCTACGTCCGTGGCAACCAGAAAACGGACTTCCCCGCTCCTTATCTGGTTGAGGATGCGTTCCCGTTTGCTCTGTGAGAGATCGGAACTTAATTCTCCGGCATTGAATCCGAAATTTTTGAGGACTGCGGTTACAAAATTTACATTTGCTTTTGTATTGCAGAATATAATTGCTGATGAGGGATTCTCCATTTCCAGAATCCGCATAAGATGTCTTTCTTTGCCCATTGCCGGAACTTCATAAAAAACATGCTCAATCTCAGTGACATGCACTTCACTGCTGCTGAGGCTCAACAGCTGGGGCTCGATCATAAATTCTCCGGCAAGGCGCAGGACATGTTCCGGAAAAGTGGCCGAAAACATATTGGTGTTTATACGGTGGCGCGGAAGGTGGGACTGGACTTCCTTCATGTCGGGATAAAAACCGATTGAGAGCATCCGGTCGGCTTCATCAAAAATAAGTGTCTGCAAAGCGGAAATATCCAGTGTACGGGCAATCATATGATCAAGAACCCTGCCCGGTGTTCCTACAACTATTTCGCAGCCTTCCTTGAGGGCTTCCCTTTGTTTGCCGTATCCAACACCACCATAGACGGCTACGGATTTCATTCCGAGTCCGCCAAGCAGGGTTTCGGCTTCGTGGGCAACCTGACGGGCCAGCTCCCTTGTAGGTACGAGTATAAGAGCCTGTGTGCGCCCTGTTCCCGGTTTAACCTTCTCAATTATGGGCAGCAGAAAGGCTCCGGTTTTACCGCTTCCTGTGCGGGCCTGCACCATCAGGTCTCTGTTTTGCAACTGGTATGGGATTGATAGCGACTGTACTGGACTGAGAGAATTCCAGCCCACATTGTCAACGGCCTGTTGAAGCTTTTCTGGAAGATCTTTTTTTTCAATGGGAGGCAGTGAATTTTCAGGTTCGACTATTTTTTCAAGAGCCTCATTATTTTTACTGTGATTATCTTCCGGTTTGTCTAAATCATTTTCTTTCATTCTTTAAAATCCTTATTACAAGCAAGTTATCTTCAAAAAACTACGCTATAAACCTGCCATTATGCAAAGGGTATTTTCTAAGCTTAAAATTAGATATAGTTAAAATCTATAGAATTATTAAAAATCTATAGTTTTTAACAATTTGCAATTGTTTCAAGGTCACAGTTAGTTGGCATAATATAAAATCGTATTCAGGCGGAGTTATGGCTAAAATTTTTTCTCTTAAAATTTATTTTGTTCTCCGGATTCTGTTCGCTGTGATTTTTCTTTATTCAGGAATATCCAAGCTGTTTTCTCCTGCCGATTTTGCGCTTGTAATAAGCGGGTACGGGATTCTGCCTGATGCGATAATTCCTTTGGCAGCTATTGCAATTCCTGTTGTCGAGATACTGGTGGCCGCAGGTTTGTGTTTTGATATAAAAGGGAGCCTTACCCTTTACAGCCTTATGATAATTGTCTTTATGGCTGTACTTTTTCATGGAATAAGCATGGGGCTTGATGTTGATTGCGGGTGTTTCGGTCCGGAAGACCCTGAAGGAAAAGCTTTTCACTCGCTTAAAGAAGCTTTGTTGCGTGACGGAGCTATTTTTGCGGGATGTTTATATCTCTATGCTGTGCGTGCTGTGCGCGGGATCAGGCCCGTGGCTGTATGGAGAATGCTCGCACGGATCAAATCCTAAACCAGATTGGAGGAAATGGAGTGATGAGTATCTTAAGGAAATTGGTCGCTGCAACCGCAGTTGCAGTGCTTTGTTTTGCTTTGGCCGGATGTTTCGGAACTGATAAATTCGGAAAGGAAGTTGAGAAGGAAACCGGAGCTGTTAAGCTTGTGCGTGAAGTTCAGCGCGGAAATTATGACGTTATAACCACTGCCGAACTCAAAGGTCTAATTGATAATAAGACTGATATGGTCATTGTTGATACCATGCCTTATGAAGCAAGCTATAAAAAGGAACACGTTCCCGGTGCGGTTCAGTTCCTTTTCCCTATTCCGGATATGGATACATGGGATACCTCTAAAACAGATGGAAAAACTCAGGAAGATTACATCAAACTGCTTGGACCCGATAAAGATAAACTCATCATTGTTTATTGCGGATTTGTAAAATGTACCCGCAGTCACAATGGAGCCGCATGGGCTAAAAAGCTTGGCTACACCAATGTAAAGCGCTACCCCGGTGGAATCTTTGCATGGAAGGGTGCCAAGTATCCTGCTGAAGCTGTAAAGTAAGCTCTTGAAAAAGCTGATATCTTAGCAATTGTTTTTTACCCGGAGCGTCATAAGCGTTCCGGGTTTTTCTATCTTTGCAGAACAACAAGCTCGCCGCTTTTTTCGCGAGGATTGCCGATTGTTCTTCCTATGGCTTCGCAGGCCGTTTTAATATCAACCTGAGCCGTTGCTGAAGCTGTGTTTTGCAATTCAACTATCCCGGCTGGAAGTGTTTTAAAGCCGGAAAGGAAAGACGGCGTGCAGGCGATTAAGCGGTGACCCTGCTTGAAGTCTACAGTTGAGCAGGGTGGATACCCAAGACCTGTTGAGCCTGCACCGAAAGTCTGAGGCTCAATAAAAGTAAATTGATTGTCTGAATCCAGATGAATGAGAGGAGTTTCTCCTGCATTAACTATGGTGGCAAGATCATTATCAAGATCTATATGGATGAGTTTTGCTTCGGTTTTTTCAGAATATCCCAGAGCTGATAATCTCAGTCCAAGATCTCGCATAATTTCCGAAGTGGTATAGTGGGGGCCAATGCTCAGTGATATTATTTCACGTATTTTTTCGTTGCTCGGAGTCGTTGACTCATCATCTCTGAATTCGAGCATAATTATATCCGCAAGGCCTGGACTGATAAGAGCTATTTCACAAAATGAATTATCCTTGGCATCCGCTTCTTCCTGATCATCGTAGAATGGACATATTTTTTCCATGGGAAACTCCGGAACATGGTCAATAACGGGCTTGTCCGATCCCAGAAGTTTTCCTGTAAACATGAATTTATCACCGCACAGAAGTTTCAGATGCAGCCTGATTCTCATCAGTACTTCTCTGTACTCAAACGGTTTTGCTATAAAATCTGTGGCTCCGGCATCCAGCCCCCTGCGAAAATTTTTATGATCATCCAGTGCCGTGAGAAATATAATCGGTATGTGACTTGTTTCCGGGTTTTGCTTGAGCAGCGCACATGTCTCATAACCGGACTCTGAAGGCATAAGGATATCAAGCAGTATCATATCAGGCTGAAAAGTTTCTGCTTTCCGGCGGCCTTCAGCACCGCTTTGAGCGGATTCAACAATGTATCCTGAATGCGAAAGAACAATCTGAAGAAATTCTATATTGTATTTCTCATCATCAATTATGAGCAATCGTGGAATATAATGGGGAATAATTGTTTTTTTCATTGAATTGTTTTTTATTTGTTAAGTATATTCTATTATCTTGCCAGCTTATATACATAAATAATAACAGCTGCCGGTTTATATGTTCCGCTGGTAGAAAAGTTTTACAGATTTTTATCTGATTATGAAGTATAATTAATACCAAATAATTATTAAGGCTGCATTCAATAGGGGGTACAGTCCATTTGTTATGTGTCGCAGGAGCCTTTTTCCTGCTTCCGGACCTGAATTTTCGGAGGCTGGTTTTTAAATTGGAAAATTTATATCCTGATCGTGTTATAGAGTTAGCTCAAGACTCCTGTCAGGGATTTACAGGACTATACTTCCATGCTTAATTATAGCAGTTCAAAATTATTACATTGTTATATTAATCCGGATACGTATAAAAATGGCTAAAAATAAAGAAGAAGATATCATTTTCATTGAAGGCAAGGCCGATGACGGCCCGCCTCCAGAAGAAGGGCTTCCGCCGTGGATGGCTACTTTTGCCGACATGGTTACACTTCTGCTTTGCTTTTTTGTGCTTCTTCTCTCGTTTGCAAATCAGGATATAGCCAACTTTGAAACCCTGAAAGGCTCGATGTCCAAGGCTTTCGGTGTTCAGTATGCGGATAGAAGTGCAAAGAACATGGCTTTTTCTGAAAGTCCTAATGCCGCAAGTTCAACTAAAAAATCAGCAAAAAAGGATCTTCAAGCTCTGGCCCTTGAGCTGCGGGCCTTCGTTTCCGACGGCAATGTGGCAAAAATGATGCATATTAATATGGAACAGACCGGTGTCATGGTCAGAGTTCCTACCAGAGCTGTCTTTAAAGCTGGAACTGCTGAAATAAATGAAAGTGCAAAACCGATTCTGGATAAAGTTGCGCAGCAGATGAGCAAGAAGAATCTTAATCTGGTTGTCCGTGGTCATACCGATGACCGACCTACCAGAGGTAACAGATATGCTTCCAACTGGGAGCTTTCAGCTGCCCGTGCGGCTGCATGTCTGCGTTATATAAAAGACAGGTCCGGTATTTCTCCTAACCGTATGAAAGCTGTAGGATATGCCGGAACAAGACCTCTGGTTCCTAATACTTCTAATGAAAACCGGCAGATTAATCAGCGTGTTGAATTTTATTACCAGCCGAGTGGCGACGGGGACTGGTAGGCTACTGCTGTAATAAAAACTGCGGGATTCAGATATCTGAATCCCGCAGTTTTTATTACAGGGGCGGACAGGCGATGTCCTATTTTTTCTTTCTCTTTTCCCAGAGCTTCATATCTTTCATCTTTTTACGGCGTTCCCTCTGTAAAGATTTACATACCAGCGGAGTTTTTTTCGGGTAGCCCCACTTCTCACGGTACTCATCAGGAGTTAATCCGTATTTTGCAAGGTGCCGTTTAGTCAGCACTTTGAAAGATTTTCCTGATTCAAGGCAAATGATGCTTTTTTCGCGTATTGCTTTTTTAGGATCAACCGGAGGTTCCTGCTGAACCTCAGCGTCACTTAATCCTTCACTTATACTTTGGATTCCAGCTGAAAGCTTATGGACCATTGATGTTATTTCTTCCTCTGTCATGGTCCTTACACTTGCCTGAGCCTTCACAATTTCAAGAGCTTCTTTCAAATAATCATCCATCGCGTCCCTCCAACTAACTTCTATTTTAGTTTATTGGTTTGTATTTAATGTAAACCTGTTTTTGAAACGGTTATAGTTTATATGTACAACTTTGTATTTTCAGTTATCTTAATTTTATCTGAATATTTAGATGGTTGTAATACAAAAGAGCCTCTAATTTTCTTACGATACCACAATATGATCGAAAAGGTGAAGGATAATATTAATTTTTATGGCAAAATAAATTTTTACCACTAACAGTCAATTATATTTATTTATATAAATACGTTTTGCTTTTTATCACCATTTTATATTTTTTGTAATCCAGAATTAAAACTTAACCTGTTACTCGATATGTTTATTAAGGAGAAAAAGTATTTTTATTGATATATAATTTGATCATACTTTTATTAACTTCAGGTTGTTTTTATTTATTGAGGGTATTATAAAGTGTATTGTGTATCTCATTACTTTGTAAAAACGGTCTGACTATTACAGGCAAAGAGGATATGTAAATGGCTGAAAATGAAATAAGAAACATAATGTGCGGAATTGCCGGAACTGATTCTGATTCATTGCTGGAGAGTATCAAATTACACCATCTTTCAGATCTTGGAAGAGACTACAGCCGTTCAGACGTATTTTCATTGTATCAGTCATTGGCTTTATCCATCAGGGACAGACTTGTTGCCAACTGGATTGAGACTCAACGTTCATATTACAGTAAAAGTGCCAAGAGTGTTTACTATCTTTCTCTTGAATTTCTGGTTGGCAAGTCGCTGGTCAGCAATTCCCTAAACCTTGGTTACACCGAAGAAGTCAGAAAAAGTCTTGAACATTTCAACATATCTCTTGAGGAAGTCGAAGGCGCGGAAATTGATGCCGGTCTCGGTAATGGCGGGCTGGGGCGTCTGGCCTCGTGTTTTCTTGATTCCATGGCAACTCTTGGTATCCCCGGATATGGATATGGAATTCGTTATGAATATGGAATTTTCAAACAGAATATTGAAAATGGTGAACAGGTTGAAAGCCCTGATGACTGGCTTCATACTGGCAATCCGTGGGAATTTCAGCGCAAAGGATTCATGTTCGATGTTAAGCTGTATGGTCATGAAGAGCAGTACACTGCTGATGACGGTACGATAAGGCATCGCTGGGCGGATGCTTCCAAAGTCCGGGCCATGCCTTGCGATATGCTCATTCCCGGCTATAAAAATAACAATGTTATCAATATGAGACTCTGGTCGGCAAAGCCAGCCAGCCGCTTTAATCTGGATCTCTTTAACAGCGGAGATTATCTGCGTTCAATGGAAGATGCCGTAAAGACTGAGACTATTTCAAAAGTTCTTTATCCCAGTGATAAACTCAGTCAGGGCCGCGAGTTGAGACTGGTTCAGCAGTATTTTTTTGTGTCTGCCACCATTCAGGATATGATGCGCCGTTTTATGAAGCTCGGGCTTGATTATATGGAACTTCCGAACCGGGCTGTGGTCCATCTTAATGAAACACATCCGGCGATAGCCATACCGGAACTCATGCGCATACTGCTTGATGAACACTCGCTGGACTGGGAACATGCATGGGGAATATGCCGCAGAACTTTTGCCTACACTAATCATACCGTAATGCCGGAAGCTCTTGAAAAATGGCCGCTGGAAATGATGAAAAAAGTATTGCCGCGCCATGTTTCCATCATTTTTGAAATAAACAGACGTTTTCTGGAGGAAGTAGAAGCGAAGTATCCGGGCGATGACGGCAGGCTGGGAAGAATGTCCATCATAGAAGATGGTGAAAATAAACAGGTCCGTATGGCCTGGCTTGCAGTTATCGGCAGTTTTACCGTGAACGGGGTTTCGCGGCTGCATGGTGATTTGATCAAAAAGAATATCTTCTATGATTTCGTAGAGATGTATCCTGAAAAATTTACGTATGTCACCAATGGCATCACTCCCAGACGCTGGATAAAACAGTGCAATCCTGAACTCTCAGAGTTGATAACCGAAAAGCTCGGCCGGGATTGGGTTAAAGATTTGTCCATGCTGAGAGGTCTTGAAGAGTGGGCAGATGACAAAGAGTTTCAGCAACGCTGGCGCGACTGCCGGATGCAGTGCAAAAAGAGGCTTGTTGAATATGCCCGCAAAGATTACGGACTTTATTTGCCGCAGGACTGGATGTTTGACGTTCAGGTAAAACGCATTCATGAATATAAGCGTCAGATTTTAAATATCCTGCATGCTATCGTCTTATACAACAGGATAAGGAAGGACCCCGGCAGCGTAAAAGTTCCCAGACTCAAAATTTTCGGGGGTAAGGCCGCTCCGGGATATTTTCTGGCGAAGAGGATTATCAGGCTGATCAACAGTGTTGCCAATGTAATTAATTCTGACCGCTCCGTGAACAGCAGACTGCGGGTGGCTTTCATGCCTAATTACAGGGTCTCGCAGGCTCAGTTGATAATCCCCGCAACAGATCTTTCCGAACAGATATCGCTCGCCGGAACAGAAGCTTCCGGTACCGGTAATATGAAATTTGCTCTTAACGGGGCCTTGACCATAGGAACTCTTGATGGAGCCAATATCGAGATTATGGAAGAAGTCGGAGCTGATAATATTTTTATTTTCGGCATGACTTCCGAAGAGGCTGAGCGTACGCGCTCGGATGGCTATAATCCTTTCAATGTTGCCGAAAATGATAATGAACTAGGTGAAGCTCTGGAAATGATACGCAACGGCTGGTTTTCAGAAGGTGACCGCAATCTTTTTGAGCCGGTGGTAAATGCGCTGACATACGGGGGCGATCAATATATGGCCCTTGCTGATTTCAGGGCATACATTGATTGTCAGGATAAGGTGGATTCTTTATGGCTGGACTGCGCTGCATGGACCAGAAAGTCTATTCTCAACACCGCTGGTTCGGGACTTTTTTCCAGTGATCGGGCTATTATGGATTACGCCCTTGGAATATGGGGCACAAGGGCGGTTATGCCGGACGGGAATGACTGATTTCAGCTAAAGTTTTGCTGAAAACTGAATCGTTTTTTAATTTGGGTCTTGATTAGATGTCGGGCATAAGGTTAATTAAATGTAAATTATGGTCGGGAGTTTATACTTCCGGCCTTTTTTGATTTTTGAACTTATACACTGTAATATTTAGCTTATTATCCGGTTTAGCTCTTTCCGGTAAAACAGTGAGGAATAATAATGTCTGTCAGTCCTTTCCAGAGAAAGGCCGTTTTATGTTTATCTTTAATGGTCTTTGCGCTTCTTTTTGTTGTTGAGAATACTCATGCCCTGCCGGCTGGGAACAACGCACTCGGTAGTGGGGTCATAAATGCTCCCTCAGTGCGGATGAAAGTTAATAAAGTCTTCCTGCCTCTGGATGATTCTGAAGGCGCCAATGCTAAACAGGAAAACAAGTCCTCTAAGCAGGGGCCAAAAGCTCAAGTTCCGCCAAAAGCACAAGCTCAGCCAAAAGCAAAAAAAGTTACCGGTCCTGATTCTGGCGGGGTTAAAAATGGGAAGGCTTCGGCAAACCGGGGCGCAGCAAAAAATATTGCCGGGAAAAAGACCCCGGAACAGAAGAAAGCGCAGCAGCCTGCAAAAAAAGTAACCCCCGTAAAGAATGCTAAAAAACCAAAGCCAGCACCCAAGGGCAAGGATGTTCGCAGTAAGTCCGCGGACAGGAAAGTTGCACATGACAGGAAAAAAATCAGAAAAGCTGCCGCCGGTCAGGTTAGAGGACTGAATTTTAATGCTGGCGGTAAAGCGTTTAAAGCCGAAGTTCTGCTTTCAAAGCCTGCGGATAAAGTCAGCTGGTTCAGTCTTAAAAAACCGGAGCGTCTGGTGGTCGACCTGCGTGGATCATGGGAAGGCCGGGTGCGTTCAAAGCATAAGCTGAAAAATGGTCCGGTAAAGACAGTTGTGGTTGGCGAACATTCAGACCGTTTCAGGTTTGTTTTTTATATGAAGAAAGGGGTATCCGCTGCGGGTTTAAAACCCCAGATTAAGAAAATGCCTAAAAAATTGGGAATCTCTTTCAATATCAACCGTTAGCTTTGATCTCTTCAAAATTATAGGCAGCTAAGATCTCTTGTTATTCTATCGCTGACGGTTCCATTTCCGTCATATCGGCATGCAGTCTGTGCAGGAGGTCCCGGGCCTCTTTAAACTCTTTTTTTATTTTGAGCGCTTCTTTGAGATGTCCTATGGCTGCTTCCCTGTCATTGGCAAAAAGGTATGCCTTGGCAATATTGTATCTCAGATTTTCGTCTCTTGGCGAGAGTTCAAGGGCCTGCTTATAAGCGTGCAAGGCGCCGTCATAGTCACCTTTTTTACGGAGTTTAACCCCAAGGCTGTTGTAGGGGTTCATTGCATCGGGATTGTTTTTAAGGATTTTGACGTAAATATCTTTTGCTTCCTGAAGTCTGTCCTGAAGGGCGTAAATATCAGCAGCCTTGCTAAGGTATTCCTGATATCTTTCCTCATTTCCCTTTCCTTTGTGGGCTTCAGCAAGTCCCTGATAAGCCTCGGCATACATCTGATTGAATTTTAAGGCCTTGTTAAAGGCGATAATGGCTTTGCCGTACTTCCTTTCAAGCAGGGCATGGGTTCCTATATCAAAATATTTAACAGCGTCATTTTCTACCGGGGTAAGCTCTTCAAGTTCTTCAATAGCTTCATCAAAGAATCCGTCGGCAACCAGACCTATGGCATGGTCAAGCATTTCGGCTTCTATTTCTTCGTATTCAATGGAAGACAGTGCGTATTTAAGATGTCTTTCAAAAGTTGCGGGAGCGTAGGGGCGGATGACGTAAGCGGCACATCCTGCGGCAATGGCGTCAAGCACATGATCTTTAAGATTGTTGATGGTTATCATCATCACCGGGATCATTCTTGTTGTACGGTTGCTCTTGAGTTTTCTTATGAGAGCGCAACCATCCATATCGTCCAGTTGTGAGTCCACGATACAGAGTCTCGGTCTTGTCCTTTTTATGTGGTCAAAAGCTTCCTGCCCGGAGTTGAATTGAGAAATGGTTGATAGACCGTGCTTCAATAAAGACGATTTATCAATCTGAGCGTGCTCTGTGCTGGCAGTGATTATGGTTACGCTTTTTTTACTTGAATTATTCACATTTCCCCTCCGAGCATCGCCTACATTATGAAAAAAAACTATCATTCGCAATATGGATTATGCTGTTGGAATAATAATTATACCCGGTTGTATGAATTATAGGCGTGTTGCTTAATTGTAACAATCGGGACATTTAAATGTAACGGCCTTGACCTAGAAAGTAATCAACTCAGCTGCGGAGCTGTATTTTAGGCGGGTTTCAAGCTTTGGCCCGCCAGATTTTTTGTTCATAGTTTCGCGCAAAGGAAAATACGGAGTAAAACTAAAATGGGTCAGGCTGTTAAAATAAAATCTGAAGATCTTGATTTTTACTACGGAGACTTCAAAGCTCTGGAAAATATTGCCATGGAGTTTGAAGAAAACCGGGTTACCGCCCTTATCGGACCTTCAGGATGCGGGAAAAGTACTTTTTTAAGATGTCTTAACAGAATGAATGATCTTATCCCGGGAACAAGAGTTGACGGTCGGCTAACTCTTGATGAAGAAGATATTTATGCTCAGAGTCTTGATGTTGTTTCTTTAAGACGCAGAGTAGGAATGGTTTTTCAGAAACCGAACCCCTTTCCTAAATCCATTTTTGAGAATGTTGCCTACGGACTCAGAGTGAACGGGGTAAGTGATAAAGAATATATAGCGCAGAAAGT
Source organism: Maridesulfovibrio bastinii DSM 16055 (assembly GCF_000429985.1). NCBI lineage: Bacteria > Pseudomonadati > Thermodesulfobacteriota > Desulfovibrionia > Desulfovibrionales > Desulfovibrionaceae > Maridesulfovibrio > Maridesulfovibrio bastinii. The sequence goes on along the minus strand of NZ_AUCX01000006.1, from coordinate 54,191 downwards.
GGAAGAAAGCCTTAAAGGCGGAGCATTATGGTCGGAAGTAAAAGACAGGCTCCATTCTTCGGCTCTCGGTCTTTCAGGAGGACAGCAGCAGCGTCTTTGCATCGCTCGCGCCCTTGCTGTGGAACCGGAAGTGCTGCTCATGGATGAACCGGCATCGGCCCTTGATCCTATCGCCACCCAGAAGATTGAAGATCTTATCCATGAACTCAAAAAGAAATTCACCATAATTATTGTTACACACAGCATGCAGCAGGCAGCCAGAGTCTCTGATCAGACGGCATTTTTCTACATGGGTAAACTTATTGAAATGGATAAGACGGAAACCATGTTTACCAAGCCCAAGAATAAGCAGACTGAAGACTATATTACAGGACGTTTCGGTTAAGCCGCTCTGATTGCTTGTTTTGATTGAAGAATGTTGAGGGCGACACCATTAATATGGTGTACTCCGAAAAAAAATATATTTACGGGCAGGAGAAATTTTCAATGGAGCAGCGCGCGCATTTCACAAAAAGAATGGAAGAATTAAAAGTGCAGGTTCTGCGCATGGCCAGTATGGCCGAAACAGCGGCAACCAATGCAATTAAAGGTCTTCTGGAGAATAATAGCGACCTTGCCGAAGATGTTATTGCCAACGATATGAGAATCAACGAGCTTGAGTGCGAACTTGATAAAAATAACCTTGAACTTCTTGCGCTTGGTCAGCCTATGGCTAAGGATCTGCGTTTTATTGTAGGAGCCATGCGTATAACCAGCAACCTTGAGCGCATCGGTGATGAAGCTGTAAACATCGCTCACCGCACCGTTTTTTTAAGCACACGTCCGCCGCTTCCGTATAATCAGAAGCTGGAGCAGATGGCTGAAGTAACCAAAAATATGATCAGCCGTTCTGTTAAATCGTTTGCCGATGAAGACATCAGCCTTGCTTCCAAAGTGTGCAGTATGGATAACGAAGCTGATACCTTAAACGTGCGTATTCTTAAAAATCTTATCTCAAATATGGTTACTGAAACCAGACTCGTTGAGCGTGGTGTGCATATAATCATGTCTTCAAACCATCTTGAGAGGATAGCTGATCAATCTACGAATATTGCGGAATCAGTTATTTTTATTGCTCAGGGCGAAAATGTAAAACATGATTGCAGGGGATAAGGTCTTAGTGATTTCAAGCTGATCTTTCTATAGTGTTATAATCGTCGTGTTGAGTGAAATCAGCACGACGATTTTTTTTATATAAAATATGAATCAGGTCATATTTTATAATGTTCACGTCAATCATACGTTTATGGACTTTTTAGTGCTAAAACTCTGCTCAGGGCTTGATTGAAACGGTTTACAGAGTGTAGAATTTAAGATAGAAGCAATGCTCTTGAATACCAAGAGTCATATTTTATGTTTTCTGAAGACAGTTAAAATAGAATATTTCACTTGGCCCTAACCGGGCATAAGGAACGGATACGACCCTTTAAAAAAAGGGGTCAACGGCCATTTCGGACTACGGCTGCCTCGGAACGCTAGTCCGGCGTGTGACCAATGTATTCAGACCTCTCTATATATAGTATGCCGAAATTTTGTCCGAGGACATTGTTGTTGGAGGTAACCCATGGAAAATGACAACACCAACTCTTCTGAAATGGAAATGAGCTTTGAGGCCGCCCTCGAAGATTATCTTAATGCCGATTTCGGAAATCTGGACGAAGGAGGCATTGTCTCCGGTGAAGTTGTAAAAGTTGATAATGATACTGTTCTTGTCGACGTAAACTTCAAGTCCGAAGGTCAGATCCCCGCATCCGAATTTTTGAATTCCGAAGGTGAGATGACAGTTAAAGTCGGCGACAAAGTAGATGTTTTTGTCGTCAACAAGAACGAAAGCGAAGGCACCATCCACCTTTCTCGCGATAAAGCCAAACGTATGCAGCTTTTCGACAAACTCGAAGAACTGCAGGAAAAAGAAGGCGTTGTTGAAGGTAGAATTATTCGTCGCATCAAGGGCGGCTACACTGTAGATCTCGGCGGCGTGGAAGCATTTCTGCCCGGATCACATGTTGATCTCCGTCCTGTTCCCGATATGGACGCTCTTGTCGATCAGACTTACGAGTTCAAGATCCTCAAAATCAATCGTCGTCGCAGCAACGTTATTGTTTCAAGACGTGTTCTTCTTGAAGAACAGCGCAATGAAATGCGTTCACAGCTTCTTGAAACCCTTGAAGAAGGACAGGTTGTTACCGGTAAAGTCAAGAATGTTACCGAATACGGTGTATTCATTGACCTCGGTGGCCTTGACGGTCTTCTTCACATCACCGACATGTCCTGGAAGCGTATCAAGCATCCTAAGGAAATGGTTGCTCTTGGTGACGAACTTGAACTTAAAGTTCTCAACTTCGATAAAGACGGCCAGAAAGTTTCTCTCGGCCTTAAGCAGCTCGTTCCTGATCCGTGGGAAGATATCTCCGGCAAATACCCTGAAGAAGCTAAATTCACCGGTAAGGTTACAAACCTCGCTGATTACGGTGCATTTGTTGAGCTTGAACCCGGTGTAGAAGGTCTGGTTCACATTTCTGAAATGTCCTGGACCCGCAAGCTGCGTCATCCTTCTCAGATGGTTCGCGTTGGTGACGAAGTTGAAGTTGTCGTCCTCGGCGTTGATCAGGATAAGAAACGCATTTCCCTCGGTATGAAGCAGGTTAAGCCGAATCCTTGGGATGTTGTTGCTGAGAAGTTCCCCGAAGGAACCATTCTTGAAGGCCAGATCAAGAACATCACCGAATTCGGTGTGTTCATCGGCATCGAAGATGGTATCGACGGTCTTATCCATGTTTCCGATATCTCCTGGACCAAGAAAATCCGCCACCCTTCAGAAGTATACAAGGTTGGTGATACCGTTCAGGCCAAGGTTCTTACCGTGGATAAAGAAAACGAGAAGTTCACTCTCGGTGTAAAACAGCTTACCGAAGACCCCTGGTCTCAGGTTCCCTCAAAGTACCCCGTGGGCTGCACTCTTGAAGGTGTCGTAACCAACATTACCGATTTCGGTCTCTTTGTTGAGGTTGAAGAAGGTATCGAAGGTCTGGTTCACGTATCCGAAATCAGCCACAAGAAGATCAAGAATCCTTCTGAAATGTTCAAAGAAGGTGTATCCATTCAGGCAAAAGTCATCCATGTCAGCGCTGATGAACGCAGGCTCGGCCTTTCCATCAAGCAGCTCAAGGAAGAAGAAGACAAGCGTAAACCTAAAGAGTTCCGTTCTTCCAGTTCTGAACCCGCAGGTAACCCTCTTGGTGAACTTCTGAGACAGAAGCTTGAAGATGCAACCGAAGCCAAGGCCGCAGCCGATGCAGAGGAAGAAGATTCCTAGTCCCGGTTTTTCGGCAAAGCATCCGATAATATTCGGATTCAGTTTGCTTATTCTGGTCATGGCCCTCATGTGGGGGGCCATGGCCTTTTTTAATGGAAACTTGAGAAATTCGATGTTTTCGTCTGATGCTATAGGCGTTGTGAATGTAAAGGGCATGATCACCGATCCCATCCCTGTGGTTCGCTTTATTCGCAGACTTCGTGATGATCCTTCGGTGAAAGGTGTTCTGCTGCGGGTTAATTCTCCCGGTGGACTTATTGCTCCTTCTCAGGAACTTTACCTTGCGGTCAAAAGATGCGCCGAGGTCAAACCTGTTGTCGCATCGTTCGGTTCCGTCGCTGCCTCAGGCGGTTATTATGCCGCAGCACCTGCTACCCTCATTGTATCAAATTCCGGCAGTCTTACCGGTAGTATAGGTGTTAAGGCCGAGTATGCAAACATCCGTGAACTGATGGACAAGGTTGGTATAAAACCTGAAATTTTCACCAGTGGAAAATTCAAGGCTGTCGGTTCGCCCATGGTTCCTCTGACTCCTGAGCAGCGGACGTACCTTCAAAATCTGATACTTGATATGCATGATCAGTTTGTAGGTGATGTCGCCTCGGCAAGGGGAATGGATCGCAAGAAGGTTGAAAAAATAGCTGACGGCAGAGCTCTGACCGGAAGACAGGCCTACAAGCTTGGACTTGTTGATAAAATAGGCAGTTATGAGGATGCTGTTGCCTACCTTAAAGCTGCATGCCATCTTGAAGGATCTGCTGTTCTGATAGAAGGTCCTGAAAAGAAAGTTCCCTTTTTATCCCAGATTTTGGGATATCTGGGGCTAAAACCTGAAGGGGCAGCTTCCATCGACGGCTGGCGTTTCAGCTACTGAAATTTTTAACTTCTCCACCCTGATTCGTTTTATGGCACCTGATAGCGGTTTTATCTCTTGGAGAAATAAGCTATGGTCTTACAATGAAAGCGATATTTATCGGGGTTGGAGACGCTTTTGACGAACGGGAAACAAATACTTCCATCTTAATTGATTTTGAAGGGACCAGAATACTTCTTGATTGTGGTTTCACTGTACCAAAATCATTGTTTTCACTCATTCCTGATGCGGATAGTATTGATGCCGTATTCATCTCCCATTTTCATGGTGATCACTTTATGGGTGTGCCCTATCTTCTCGGGCATATGCGTTCTGCCGGGCGAAAATCCCCTCTGACTTTCATTGGCCCTAAAGATATTGAGCAAAAAATTATTTCAGCTGTAAATTTTGCTTATCCGACACTTCTCTCAAAACTGGAATTTAATCTTTTTTTTGAACCCTTGACTGCCGGGGAAGCGGCTTTTAATAATAGTGTAGTTATAAAAAGTGTACCGGTTGTTCATTCTGTGGATGCGTTTGCCATAAAAATGAAATGTAATGGATTCTCATTATATTATAGTGGTGATGGTTGTCCCGGAGACGAAGCCTTCAAGCTGGCTGAAGGTTGTGATTTTATAATACATGAATCCTGGGGTATAGAGAAAGGTTCAGCCTCTCATGGAAGCGTCAGCAAAAGCATAGAACTGGCCCGCTATGCAGGGTGCAGAACCCTTGCTTTGATCCATGTCTATTCCAGACTGCGTGATAAATTGTCTTTGCTCTACAAATCCGGTGCGTTTGCAGGAGAAGATTTTGAAATCGTTCTCCCTGAACAGGGTGATGAGCTTATTTTTAACTGATATTTTGGTTTATACGGTTGTTTTAGACATAGGACTGTCCGGAGTTTCAAGTGCAAAGCAGTTATGATCAGATTGTTCGTGAATTTTTCGAAGCAAAAAACGGTACATGCGTTCTTCTTACAGAGGATAATGCCTTTTATAAGCTTTTAAGAGGCACCATCTTTAAGATACTTGCTATCCGCATAGATTGTCTGATCTTTTTTCATGATCAGGCTCCGGCAATACGTGAGATAAAAGACAAAATCGGTGCAGGTCAACAGGTTCTGGTTTTTGTTGAACGTCAGATTCATGGTAAATCAACGGCTGACTTTATTTTAAATGTTAAAAGGCTGTTTCCTGAAATCAGACTGATTGTTCTCACCGGCGAAACCAGCGAAGATGAACTGGTCTTTTTACATGAAATGGGTGCCAATAATATTATTACCAAACCTGTTTCCGTGGACAGTCTTGTCCAGAAAATCGCTTTTACCATAAAACCTCAGGGTAAACTCAATCAGCTTGTTCATGCCGGAAAAGAGTATCTTGGCAAAGGCGAATTAAAAAAAGTTCTTCAGATCTGCACTAAAATTTTAGAGATAAAAACAAACAGTCCTGCGGGACTGATGCTTCTGGGTGACGCCCTTAGCGGACTTGGTAAAAGAGCTGAAGCCCTTAAAGCCTATGAGAAAGCCCACGAGCAATCAAAAGTTTTTATTGATCCCATAAAAAAGCTGGCTGATTTTCATAAAGGCAATGATGATGAACAGTATCTGTATTATCTCAAGAAGCTGGATAAGCTGAGTCCTTTAAATACTGAACGAAAATGCGAAATAGGCAGGGTTCACCTTGAAAACAACCAGATTGATGAAGCCGAAGGGTATTTTGATCAGGCTGTAAAATGCGCCATAAGAGAAGCTCATGGCTACCTTTCCGAAGTTATGAGCAATATTGCCGAATCGCTTTTTGATGTTTCCCCGGCCAAGGCGGAGAAATATTATTCAAAACTGCTGGCTGTTAAAGGTTCAAGTCTTACTTCTGATGATCTGGAAACTTTCAACAGACTTGGAATAGCCATGCGCAAGCAGGGCAAGTGGAAAGAGGCTGTTAAGAACTATCGCGAAGCTTTGAAAGTAGCTCCCCGGGAGGGCGGTCTTTATTACAACATAGGTCTGGCTTACACAGATGGTAAAGATTACGCAAAATCAGCTCAGAACTTCAAACGTGCAATTAACAGTGAACAGGAAATCCATAAAAGTTCTCCTTCCGTTGCCAGAAATATTGCAGGAATTTTTATCAAGGTCGGCATGCATGATGATGCCAGAGTTGTTATCAATGAGGCTTTGAAAGCATTTCCAAATGACTCAAGACTTAGGGACCTGCTGAACAAAATCGATTAGTCTGCTTAATCTAATTGCTTTTATTGCTGTTCTTTAGCATATTACCAAAATAGTCCTCAGGGTTTGAAATTGTTTCTCCTCATAAGATTATGGTGAATTGATGCTTCTGATAACAGCTCTTGTCCTTGGCCTTGTGCTTTTTATGATAGTTTATGCAAGGTATATGAATGCCTGCGCTTATCTTACCGACAAACGCCTCAAAGTTGAAAATTACCGAAATCAGATTGAGGAAAGAATTGAAAAGATCAACGAAGAAATTGATAAAGTTGAAGTTGATGTGGATGAAGCGCAGCAGCAGTTGAAGGATCTTGAATATAGAATAAGCAGGGCCAGAGCTAAATAATGTTTTATTTCATCATGGTAGGCGTAAGCTTCATCGTTCTGGCGCTTATCCTCAACAGGATAGTGACCAATTGGTATATTGAAAAAAGTAAATTTTACAGTCGTGAAGAAGTGCTTCTCACAAAAAAATTGAATGAAGCCATGCAGAAGCATAAAATGACTCAACGCAAACTGCGCCGGCTGAAAAGCAAGATCCGTAGCTATGAGGCTTTGCTGCCCAATAAACCCGTTACGGAAAAAAGTGACGACTGATATTTTTGAATTGAGTTTACAGCTTAAACCGTCTGTACCATCAGGCGGTTTTTGTTTTTGTAAATTTATTTTTATACATGTTTTTACCCTGCAAAAATAAGAATGCACAATGAAATTCCGCTGATATTCTTCTCAAAGTGTTTTTATCCTGCAATGCAACAGCAGATTATGGCTATAAATATGTATTGATACTATTGTCTTTTAAGGCATTATTGTAGTACTATTATAGAGTCAAAATGATACTCACGGGGGATTGATGTTACCAAATGACTCCAGAGACTCTAATCGCAAAATGCTGCCGCTATGGTTGAGGATTGCCGTTCCGGCAACGGTTTCACTCGTTCTGTTTGCATTCCTTATATTTTTTATCCACATGCCTGAATACCAAAGTGGTCTGGTGGAGCAGAAAAAGCTCTCTCTCAGGAGCGTGACTCAGATAGTCATGAATATTCTGGAATATTATCACGATTTGGAAATGAAAGGAGTTCTAAGTCGTGCGGAAGCTCAGGCCGAGGCCAAAAAAAGAATCAGCCTTGTCAGGTACGGAGCTGATAATAAAGATTATTTCTGGATCATTGATTCCCGCCCGGTCATGATAGTTCATCCGTATCGGAATGATCTGGTTGGAAAGAGCGTTTCTGACCTTGAAGATGGTAAAGGTAAAAGACTGATAAAAGAGATTATCGCCGGGACCAATTCAACCGGGGAAGCTCTTCTGGAATACTATTGGCAGTGGCAGGACCGCCCCGATAGAATTGTTCGAAAACTCTCGTTTGCCAAAAGATATGACCCTTGGCAATGGACTATAGGGACGGGAATTTATTTAGATGATCTGGAAGCTGATATTGCCAATAGAATCAAAGAGCATGGATATGCCACAGTTTTAATCATCGCCGTAATCCTTATACTCACACTTTACACGGTAAATCAGGGCCGCAGAGCAGGTGAAGAGATAAGAGAAAAAGCTGAACTTGTGGAAGGCGTATTTTATGCCAGTTTTCAGGGTATGAGTGTCATCAGCCCGGAAGGAGTGATCCTTGCCAGTAATAAAGCTTCTCTTGACGTAATTGAAGCCGATGAGGCTGATGTTGTAGGCAGAATGTACTGGGAAACACCGTGGTGGGATTATTCATCAGATATGATGGAAACAATCCGCAGCAGTGTGGCCGAAGCTTCCGCCGGAAATATGGTCAAGGGTGAAGTGCTCGTAAAATATGACGGCAAAGATACTTATTTTGATTTTTCCCTGAAACCATTTTTATCTGAAAGTGGCATCCCTTTATTTCTGATAGCTGAAAGCAGAGAGATAAACGATCTGGTGGAAGCAAGGGAAAGCCTGACAATAAATGAAGCCCGTTTTCGCGGTGTTTTTGACCAGAGTTTGCAGCTTATGGCAATTGTTTCTGCCGGAGGGGTTGTGCTGGAAATTAACCGCAGTGCTCTGGAATTCAGAAACGTTAAATATGAAGATGCTATCGGAAAATATTTTTGGGATACTCCTTGGTGGTCGCACTCGGAAGAGAGTCAGGAAAGAGTAAAGGATGATATCAGACGGGCAGCTAATGGACATATTGTAAGGCGTGAAATTGAAAGTATTATTCCGGATAGTGGTAAAAGATATACGGACTTTTCTCTTAAACCGGCTTTTGGTGCAGGTGGAGAAATTCTGTTTCTTATAGCTGAGGCTCGCAATATAACTGAGCTTAAGAAAGCCCAGAAACAGCTTGAAGAATTTAATCAGGAACTTGAGTCACTTGTGGATATGCGTACTTCAGAATTACAGAAATCAGTTGAACGTCTGGAAAATACCCAGAAGCAGCTTGTGCAGGTGGAAAAGATGGCTGCGCTTGGTGATCTTGTTGCCGGGGTTGCCCATGAAATCAATACTCCTATAGGGGTGAGTGTAACCAGTATCAGCTATCTGGAAGAAAAACTTAAAGATATCCACTTAAAAATAGATTCCAGTTCACTGCGCAAATCAGACCTTGAAAAGTTCTTGTCGGTTGCGGATGAGGCGACCCGCTCAACAATGATAAATCTTAACCGTGCGGCCGAACTTATCGGAACCTTCAAGCAGGTTGCCGTGGACCAGACAACAGGACAGAAGAGGTCCTTTAATCTGCGCGAGTATCTTGATGAAATACTTCTCAGTCTGCGTTCAAAATACAAACGCACCAAGCACAGCATCAATATAAGCTGTCCGGACGATCTTGTCCTCAACACATATCCGGGTGCTTTTATGCAGATTTTTTCAAATCTTATTATCAACTCACTGATGCATGCTTTTGAAGAAATAGACGATGGCAATATTGAGATAAGAGTTGAACTTGGCGGGGCCAAGCTGCTTATCCACTATAGTGATGACGGTAAGGGTATGACAGAATACGAACTTGAACGTGTCTTTGAGCCATTTTATACCACCAGAAGAAATAAAGGCGGAACCGGACTCGGGATGCACATAGTCTATAATCTGGTGACCTCACGTCTTGGTGGAACCATAAAAGGCTCCAGTGCTCCGGGACAGGGCACTGCTTTTACTCTGAGCCTGCCTTCAAGCCTTATTGACGTGCAGAGCCTTTAAGCTGTCATAGATATTTATTTTCAAGGCGGTAAATAGGTTCTACATCTTGACCATGGCGGAATAGTAAATATCTTTAGAGTTCAAAACAGACAGAAAAATGAGCTTCATGATCAGTATACCTGTTCTCTGGTGGGAACGGGTTTGGATTTGTAATTCATTGTTTTGAGCATTTAAATACCATTCAGGAGGTATAACTGAAGATGACAAGCCAGATTAAGACTTTCTTTCTGCTTGCCGTATTAACAGCAATCATCCTTTTTCTTGGGGGTATCCTCGGAGGAAGAGCCGGATTGATGTTCGCTTTTATTATTGCCATGGTGATGAACCTTGGAAGTTACTGGTATTCAGATAAAATAGTTCTTTCCATGTATAAGGCTGAGGAGCTTACTCCGGGAGATTCCCCGCAACTGCACAAAATGGTGGAAGAGCTGGCAGCCAATGCCGGTATTCCCAAACCAAGAATTTTTCTTGTCCCTCAGGATTCCCCGAATGCTTTTGCAACCGGCAGGAATCCCGAAAATGCTGTTGTTGCCGTTACAAGCGGGATTATGCGTATTTTGAGTCCTGAAGAACTTCGCGGAGTTCTTGCCCATGAAATTGGCCACATAACAAACAGGGATATTCTTATCCAGACTGTCGCTGCTGTTATGGCTTCTGCAATTATGATGATTGCAAACATGATTCAGTGGGCAACTCTATTCGGTTTTGGCGGTAGTGACGATGATGAAGGGGTTAATCCCATCGCAGCAATCGCAATTGCCATGATTGCTCCGATTGCTGCAACTCTGGTGCAGATGGCCATTTCCCGCTCCAGAGAATATCTTGCAGATGAAACCGGTGCGAGAATTTCACACGATCCCAAGGCCCTTGCCGGAGCTCTTTACAAGCTTGATGCAACTGCCAGAAATCGTCCCATGAACGCTGCTCCGGCAACTGAAAATATGTTTATTGTAAATCCGTTCAGCGGTGGCAATATGGCCAACTGGTTCAGCACTCATCCTCCGATTGAGGATAGAATTGCAAGACTGAACTCAATGGCTTCCCGGGTATAATTTATATACCGGATTCTCAGGAATGTTATAGTATTTGAATATGATAAGGGAGGCTAAAAGCCTCCCTTTTTTGCGGAGAGAGTTTATGAAAAAAATATCAGCGGTTCTGCTTCTAGCATTTGCTATATTGCTGCCTTATACCGCCTCAGCTGAAGATAATCCACGCATCACTCCTGTTGTGAAGGCTGTCAGGGAAACTTCTCCGGCTGTTGTAAATATAACTGTTACAGGTGTTACCGAACGCTCAGAGTCTCCTTTTTCCCAGATGTTTCCGGGGGACCCGTTTGATATGTTTTTTAACGGGCTGCCCGGTATGAAACGGAAGTATAAAACTGTGAGTGCCGGTTCAGGGGTCATCATAAACGGCCGGAAAGGGCTGGTGCTTACCAATGCTCATGTAATTTCAGGTGGCAGTGATGTAAAAGTCCGGCTTATTACCGGTAAAGAATATGAAGCTGATATTGTCGGGTCTGATTCCGACTTTGATATCGCAGTATTGAAAATAAGGGGCGCAGGGAATTTCCCGGAAGTAAAAATGGGAGATTCTTCAGATATCTTAATCGGTGAGACCGTTGTAGCTATAGGTAATCCCTTCGGATACAACCATACGGTTACAACCGGAGTTGTCTCGGCCCTCAAAAGGACCGTGCGCTCGGATCATGGCGTTTATACCGACTTTATACAGACTGATGCTGCCATCAACCCCGGAAACAGCGGAGGACCGCTCCTTAATATTCTAGGGGAGCTGATAGGAATAAACACCGCCATTCAGGATCGCGCCGAGGGGATTGGTTTTGCCATCCCTATCAACAGAGCCAGAAGAGTGGTTAATGAGCTTCTGGCAACAGGATCAGTATCACCGGTGTGGCTAGGGCTTGGTGGTCAGGATCTTGACCAGAGCACCGCGGGATATTTCAATTTGAGCAAAGTTTACGGAATGCTTGTGACAGAAGTCTATAAACATTCTCCAGCAGCTCAAGCCGGTATCGTTCCCGGTGATGTCATTCTTTCACTTAACGGCAATGATGTTGGTGATAAAAATAATTATCTGGCAATGCTCAGAGTCCAGACAAAAGGGCAGAATATAGACCTTGAGGTCCTGCACAGGGATAAGGTCAGAAATATAAAAATTAAGCCCGAAGGTTTATCTGATAATGATATAGAAGATTTTGCATGGTCCAGATGGGGACTCAGATCGTCTTCCTCTAAATCAGCAGGAATGATCGTTTCCTCTGTAAGAAAAGGAAGTCCTGCCGCCAAACTGGGACTTTCAAATGGAGATATAATTCACCAGATAGGAAGCAGAAGAATATCCGATAAAAAAGATTTTCTAAACTGTTTCCTGAGCTACCGCATGAATAATACAGTAATGCTCAAAGTTCAGCGCGGTCGGAATCTTTATTATGTCAGGATGAGCTTTTAACAAAACTCATTTCAGGAAGAGTAAGTTTTAATAAAATTATAAAGATAGTGCTGCGGACCAAAATTAGTTTGTAATATGGAATAGTAAATCCCCGTCCAACAAATAAAGTTGGACGGGGATTTTTGTTGTTATCAGAAGAAGTGATTAAGCTACAGAAGAATTCTATAATCAATGTTCAGAGCAGCAGCGATTTTTTTAGCATTATTTTTACCGATAGGACGTTTGCCATTCTCCATTTCAGAAATATGACGCCTTGGAATACCGGATGCCTCAGATAGCTGAGTCTGAGTTAGGTCTTCGCGATATCTGGCTCCAGCTAAAAGGGTTCCCGGATCACGATCAGGGAAAATGTCCTTTGCATCGATATCATCAGTTATATGGCAGCCTAGAGTTGCTAAGAAGTGTTTTGCCTTTTGCGCCTTATCGGTAGGACAAGATACATAAAATAATGTTTCGTCAGTATGGGGCTTTTTCGTGTGTTCCTGCATAGGTCACCTCCACTAGTTTAATTTCTCCTTCCATCTCTCTCCACACCGCAACGTAAGTTGGATTACCTTTCTTTAAGTGGCAATGGTGGGTGTATCTCGTCAGTCTGCCATAGTTGGGCCATGAACCTCTAACCGGTCCATAATTTTCAATTTCAGTGACTAATAGTGTGAGAGTTTTTTGAACCCGTTGTGGTAACTTTTTAATCTGTTTAACTGTTTTTTTGGGTATGGCAACTTTCCAAGACATTTCTAAACCTCATATACAGTAAATGTACTATTTATTAGTACACTGTCAACAGGTTTTCGTGCTCAGCAGAGCAGAAACATTTCATTAATAAAAGCATAAGAATAGCGCGGTCGGAATCTTTACTATGTCAGGATGAGCTTTTAAGATCTGCTAATCACCGGCTGCTATAAAAAAATATAAGTCCGTGAGAGCATAGCTTTCACGGACTTTATTAATTTGCCAATCTTATCGTTTACAGCTTTAGTTATTGTCCGCCCCCAGTCTGCCTATGAGCTCTTTCAGTTCCGCTGCGGTATCGGCCAGCACTGTCAGTGCATCTGCGGATTGGCGCATTTCCGAGCGGTTGTCGCCTGCAATAATTTTTATTTCTTCCATATTCTTATGTATCATATCATGTGCGTATGACTGTTCCTCAGTAGCTGTAGCAATTGTCTGTATTTCTGTGGTGGTGTCCTGTGACATCTCTGATATTTTTTCAAGCGACTTTGCCGAGAGATCAACCAGTTCCCGAGTCTGAATCACCGCTTCAACAGTGATATCCGTGCTTTTTATGTTGTCACTGGCTGATGACTGAATGTTTTTGATTGAAACCTCTACTTCCTTGGTTGCCTGCATTGTTTTTTCAGCAAGCTTTCGCACTTCATCAGCCACAACAGCGAATCCCCGACCCTTTTCACCGGCACGGGCGGCTTCAATTGCGGCATTCAGTGCCAGAAGGTTGGTCTGGTCGGCAATATCGTTGATGACACTTATGATTGTTCCGATTGAATCTGCCTGAGATCCCAGAGTATGCATATTGCTTTTAACTTCGTCCGAAAGGCTCTGCAATTTATGTATGGATTCCTTGGTTCTGCTTATAATAGCCATCCCTTCTACGGCCATTTCTTTTGTCTCTTCAGCTTGAGATACGGCGTTTTCAGCGTTTTTAGCCGAGCTGACCAGAGTCTGGTTCATTTCAGTAATTGCACTTGATGCATTGGCAATCTGTTCTGATTGTTTGTCCGTATTTATGGAAACCCTCTCAACCTGTCTGGATAGTTCTTTAGAGCCCATGGAAAGGTTGTGGGAAATTTCATCAGCCTGTGCAGCCAGTATGGACATTGTTTTATTCTGGTCTTCAATTCTGGCTTCTTTTGTCCTGATGTCAGTGAGATCCATGATGACGGCGAAGGCTCCGATACTCCTGTTATCAAGATCGTAAAGCGGGGCGGCATCTATGCGTACATGAATTTTATTTGCCTGCTTGGTCTGCCAGACCCTCTCAGTATTAAGGACAGGTGTCTTGGTTTCAAGGCAGGTGGCTATAATTCCTTTTTCTCCCTGAGGAGCCTGTAGCAATTCTTTAACCGGACGCCCTATCCATGTTTCACAGGAGTTGCCAGCTTCAATAAGCCGGCAGAGTTCTTCGTTGAGGTATGTGATATTATAATTGGTGTCCGCCACCAGACAGGGGACAGTCATTCCCCGTAGTATTCCCTGAGAAAATCCCAGTTTTTCCTTCAGTTCTTCAACCATGACAAGAATGCCGTCAGCCAGTTTCTTTATCTCACTTTTAAATCTGCCCTTAAGCTCTGTTTTAAAGTTCCCCTTGGCTATGGCACTTACAAAGTCTTCAATTTTTGTCAGAGGGGTGAGAATTTCCTTTCTAAGGAAGAGAAGGGTGACAATTGCGATAATTACAGCTGTTACCAGAACTATGCAGAGAACTGTGAAGCGTAATCTATCCACTGATGCGAAGGCTTCATTTTTTTTGATTTCAGAGATCAGAGCCCAGGTTGTTCCACCTGCATTTACGGGAGTATAGGCAGTGAGTATTTCTTCATTTTCATTATTCTGAGTTATGCAGGTCCCTGAATTTCCAGATAGTGCAGCTTCCACGGCCTCATTTTTAACGATACCCGAGCTGTTTTTGAAAGATTGCTCTACGGATCTGATTTTCGGATGCAGCTCAGAATCTGATCTCATTTTGAAGTCCGGACCGACAAGATATGATTCCCCGGTCCGGCCCATTCCAGAACGCAGAGTCATCAGCTCGTTTATGTCTTTAAGAGGGATTCTTAAGACTGCTACCGCCTGAATATCTCCGGCATGGGAGTGAACCGGTGCTCCGATGAAAGCCACAGGGGTTCCGCCAAGCGGACCGTATGGAGCAAAATCGGCAAAAACGACTTTGCCGGAGAGACATTTTTTCCAGACCTTGGCCAGATTTGAATTTTTGTATTTGCCTTTTTTCAGATCCAAACCCAAATCAGCATTGCGTTTCATTGAGAAGAGAACCCGGCCGTAATCATCAATCAGGATTGCATCGTCGTAGCCGAGAATTTTTACGAAAGGTTCGAATGGTTTTTTGGCGTAGTCATAGAGGTCTTTGTATTCATCATTTTTTACAGGCATAGGTTTGCCGTCAACAGCGTAATCCATGGAATACTCATGAACAAGCCCAACAGTGTTGTAAACTTCTTTGACTCCTGAAAATATGGTGACTTCGTTTATCCATTTACTGAATAAATCTTCAACTGCTTTTTTTTTGTTGTCCCTTACGGATTCAAGCTGGCTGTAGGCCTGATTTGAAAGAGATTTTGAAGCTGTTTCAACACTGATTGTTCCAATTACAAGCAGTGGAAAAATTCCTATGATCAGGCAGAATGAAATTAGTTTCGCCTTTAATGACATTATTTCCTCCGGTCATGGTCTGACTTTGAGGCGATCTAATTATAAAGTTGTGACAAATGTGTGACACAGGGGTGTTGTTTAAGTTAAGTATCGGCAGAATTGTTTCATTTCGTAGTTAGTCTTTGAAATTACATAATTTTATTTTTGTGTCTGATTTAAAAAAAGACCGCTGCCATTTGAAATCGCAGCGGTCATTAATATTAAATCCTGTAACAGGGCAATCAGCTTTTAGATTTTATGTGCTGAACAAGACAATCAAAAACACCATTAATATCAAGTTTGGTTGTATCAACGATGATTGCGTCCTCAGCAGGTTTAAGTGGTGCCACCGGACGGTTTCTATCCTGATCATCCCTTTCTTTTATCTGGCAGATCAGCTGGCTTAAGTCAGCTTCTTTTCCCATTTCTTCCAGTTGCAGCATGCGTCTGCGAGCCCTTTCTTCAAGATCGGCATCAAGGAAGAATTTAAACTCCGCATCAGGAAAAATAACTGTTCCCATGTCACGTCCCTCGGCAACAAGAGACGTTGTTCTGCCTATCTCGCGCTGTGCTTTCTTTTGAAAATCACGAACGACAGTAACTCTGGCAACATTGGAGGCCCACATGCCGACCTGCTCAGTACGGATATCGTCGGTTAAAGCGATATTATTGAGGCTTAGTATCGATGCACTGCCCTGTCCTGCAAGCGAAAAAGAAAAGTCATCGAGAGCCTTTGTAATTTTATCTTCCGACCAGTCCCATGAACCTTCACCAAGTTTCCACGCAGTAGCTCTGAACATTGCCCCGGTATCGAGGTAAGCAATGGAGAAATGCTCTGCCAGACGTTTGGCCAGAGTGGACTTGCCGACTCCTGCCGGGCCGTCAAGAGTTATGATAAAAGGTTCAGCCATTGATGATCTCCGCAGCCTGCTTCAGGAAAACATCATTCTCACGGGCTGTTCCCATGTTTACACGGATGTAGTCACTATAGCCGAAGCTTTTAAGGTAACGGACTATTACGCCTTTTTTAAGCAGTTCTTCAAACAGCTTTTGAGCAGAACAGGGTGGAGTGAACATTACAAAGTTCGACTGCGAGGGGAGTACCTTGCATCCTAATTTTTCAAGGCCGTCGGTAATCTGCTGTTTTCCTTCTTTAACCACTTTCAGAGTTTCATTATAAAAAATGTCGTCATTCAGAGCTGCAATCGCGGCTTCTTCGGCAATGAGGTTGACAGTAAATGGAGCTCTGGCTCTGGTTATATAGTCGGCAAGATCTTCATGCATAATCCCGTAACCTACACGCAGTCCGGCCAGTCCGTAGGCCTTTGAAAAGGTTCTGGTCAGTACCAGATTAGGAAATTCCCTGAGTAGAGGGATCATGTTGTATTTTTCTGCAGGGGAAGCAAAATCTATATAGGCTTCATCTACAACAAAAATTGTTTCGCTGGGCATTATTTCGGCGGCCTGCCTGATTTCATCAACGCTTACGGCTAGTCCGGTGGGATTATCCGGGCTTGTTATGAATACTGCGGCTGTGTTTTCTGTTGCAGCTCTGGCAATTTCAAGAACCGGTTGTTTAAAGTTCTCGTTGCGTTGCAGCTGCTTAAACTTGATTCCACAGAGTCTGGACATCAGGCTGTACATGCTGAAGCATGATTCATAGGTGATGACTTCGTCTCTTCCCGGTTGGGCCTTAACTCTGATAATCAGGTCGATTATTTCATCTGATCCGTTACCGGATATAATACATTTTTCATCCACACCGATTTTTTCGGAGATCGCCTTGTTCAGGCGTGGATTTCCGTTCTGTGGATATCTGAATATATTGGCCGCATGTTTGGCTACAGTCTTCTGGACAATAGGTGATGTTCCAAGAGGATTTTCATTGCTGGCCAGTTTGATTACGGTATCAAGACCGTATTTTTCTTTAATTTCTTCAATAGTCAGTCCCGGAGCGTATGGTTTGGTTGCCATAACTTCAGGCCGAACAGTAACTGTAGACATGATGCTATCCTTATTTTTGCTGGTACTGAAATTTGCTGAGAGAAATTCTTTATAAGTTTAAGATAAGTCGCGTCAACCTGTCTCGGTGTTCATGACCGAAAAAATGATTGTTTTCCATGGGGCAGGACAAGTCTCTTTTGTTAAGGATTGTGAAACAGCCGTTTTGCTGTTGCTGCCAGCACAGGGAATTTAGCGGGATGAGCTTTATGGAGGCGGGAGGTTTATAAAAATTGTGGAACAGTGCTAATTCCCGGAGTCCCGATTTTTTACATTTGCTGTAGAACCCTTAACGGGCGGAACTCCGGGAGATAAATTCAGATAGTTATTCAGGACGGACAGTCAGAACAGGAGCCTTGGAAGTTTTAACAACTTTTTCGGCTACTGAACCGAACAGCATGCGGTCAATGCCAACTCTGCCGTGCGTTCCCATAATAATCATATCAACCTTTTCTTCCTGAGCCATGCCGATGATTTCTTCGGCTGCGTAGCCTGTGACAACTTTGCCGCTGACTGTTACATCGCTGAAATTCTCTGTTATGAATGTATCCATTGTGGAATCAGCTCCGGTAACGATTTCTCCTACAAAGTTTTCAATAGAACTCGGCGGGACGTGAAATCCTACATACTGATCAAGAGATGGAGCGACGTAGAGACAAATTATTTCAGCTCCCATAGTTTTGGCCAGTGTTGATGCGTATTCTGCAACAACAGGGCTGTGCTCTGAAAAATCCACCGCACAAAGTATTTTGTTTATTTCTACCATTGTGATTCTCCTTTGAAGTTCAAATCCGTTCGCAATACATCGTAATTAATAAAATTTTTTATTAAAGGGCTCGCCATTAATTGAGTGGAATTGTAACGAAAATTTAAGCTGATGGACAAGTCTTTTCTTATGATTTATTCTTGTAATTAAATTAAATAGATTCAGGAAAGGAAAGTTTTTCCATCTTAAGGAAAATATTTCCTTATTAATAAATAAATTAATATATGTAATTCAATATGTTAGCTCCTGTTAAGGGTTTTGGCAGACTCTTTGCATATTTTAGGTAAACCATAGGCTGAGGAGCAGAAAATGATGAAGATTCGTTCAGATCAGGTTGATGCCCTGCAACAGCAGGAACAGGGCAATAAGACCAAAAAGGTAAAGGGAGCATCCTTCGGGGAATTCCTTGATCAGGAAGTGGAACAGACTCAGGCTTCGGCAAGTCAGACCGCAACCTCTGTTCCGGGTCTTCAGGCCATTAATCCGTTGCTGAATCTTAACATGGTTGAAAATGTCAAGTCTGTTGAGAATGATACACAGCAACTGACCGGCAAAGTGGAGGGTGTTCTGGGTCGCCTTGATGATTATGCAGGGCAGTTATCATCCTCCGGTGAGTCAAGCCTCAAAGATGCGTACAGTTCTCTTGAAGGTCTGCAAAGCGATGTTCAGGAGATCAGAAAAAACTGGCCGGATATGAGCCAGAAAAATCCTGAACTGGACGCTATTGTCAATGAGGTTGAAGTTATGGCCGTGACCGAACAGATGAAATTTAACAGAGGTGATTACATTTAGGCTCCTGAATCAATTCAGGAGTCTGAATGTGACTCCCGGGTCCCTGCCGTAAATGGTGAAAGTTTATTTTGCCCGGCAGGAAATGCGAAACCGGACTGCATAATATTATGCAGTCCGGTTTCGCATTTTAGAGCTCAAACAGAATTCACAGGATTATATTTCCCATGACTTCATGCAACTTAATTTCTATATGATTTTTGGTTATACTTAAAAAAGCAGCCCCCCGTAACATAGTCACGGAGGGCTTGGTGTGTGGCTGGTGAAGTGAAATATTATTTAACTTCGAAGTAGCTTTTTGCAGGAGCGTTACAGATAGGACACTTGTCTTCAGGTTTTCCTTCGTGAATGTGACCGCAAACGCTGCATACGTAGTAGGTTACTTCTTCGGGCTTCTCAAGGGATTCAAGAGCTTTTGTGTAGAGGTTGGCATGGCATTCTTCAGCCTGATTTGCAAAATCGAAATATCTTGCTGCTGCTCTTTCATCTTCAGCCTTTGCATCCTCAATCATCTCAGGGTACATGGTTTTGAACTCATAGGTTTCGCCTTCAATGGCTTCCTTGAGGTTGTCAGCAGTGGAGTTGATGCCTTTCATCATGCGCAGATGTGAATGGGCGTGGATTGTCTCTGCTTCAGCTGCTGCACGGAAAAGTTTTGCTGCCTGTGTATGTCCTTCGTCTTCTGCCTTTTTAGCAAAAGCGAGGTATTTACGGTTAGCCTGTGATTCACCTGCGAAAGCGTCTTTAAGATTCTGAAGAGTCTTGCTCATGATTTTTCTCCTGTGATTTTTTATTATAATGGTTTAAATTTGTTTGAATAATTTGTTCAGGGTGACTCTCACCCCGTCGTTGAAAACAGTTCTACCAGCTTAGAAAAAAAATGCAAGTAAAAAATAATAATAATTATTACTAATAATAAAATTATTATTTAAGTATCCGAAATAAAATAATAAAAAATGATAACAAAATTTTGGAAATTACACCAGAACCATTGGAACTGGATAATGCTGCTTTTTGGGTCAATTGTAATGCTGACGGCCTTATGGAATCATAGTATCCTTATTTCATTAGCCGGGATAGTTTTTTGGATTGCCGCTTGTCTTAAGCTTCCGGAAGCAAAACCGCCATTTAAATTTGTTGAAATGTGTCTTAAGTGGGAACGCAGCTGGATTGCAAAAAAATGGGATTTTAAAAAAATATCACGGTTTGTTCTTGTGTTAGCCGCAGTAGCGGTTTTTTTGTTTGCCGTTTGGAAAAACAGTTATATTTCATTACTTTTATTTGTCGGGTTCGGTATTAATATGCTTTGTATCCGGGCAAACAAGGCCATGGGAGTTGAAAAACCATAATTTAATTCTCCCTTATCAGGTGCTTGACCCTTTATTAATGTAAACTATTTCGTTAAATGCAGAAGCAATCAGTTTTACTCAGGAGATAGTCATGCTCGATTTGAAGTTTGTACAAAATAATCTGGATGAAGTTAAAGCCAGTCTTGAAAAAAGAAATTCAAACCTTGATGTCAACGAGTTCCGTGAGCTTGACAACAGGCGCAAAGAGCTTTTGCAGGAAGTTGAATCATTAAAGGCTGAACGCAATTCAACATCCGGTGATATTGCTAAAATTAAACGCGAAGGCGGAGATGCCAGCGAAATTATATCCCGTATGGGTGAGCTTTCAGGAAAAATCAAGGCTCTTGATGAAGATCTGAGAGATATTGAAAGTGCTGAAAGCAAGTGGCTTGCCTCAGTACCTAATATTCCCCATGAATCTGTTCCTGTGGGTAAAGATGAAAATGATAACCCTGTTGAAAGATACTGGGGAGAAAAACCTGAATTTGATTTTACACCTCGTGAACACTGGGATCTTGCCGTAGAACTTGGTGGTGTTGATTTTGAACGTGCCGCAAAGCTTACAGGGGCCAGATTTGCCGTCCTTAAAAAATGGGGCGCAAAACTTGAACGTGCTTTGACTGCTTTTATGATTGATATTCAGACAAATGAGCACGGCTATCAGGAGATTATTCCTCCCTATATCGTCAACCGTGATTCACTTTTTGGAACAGGCCAGCTTCCTAAATTTGAGGAAGACCTATTTAAAGTAGAAGGACTTGATTATTTCATGATTCCTACGGCAGAGGTTCCACTCACAAATCTGCATCGTGATGAAGTGCTTGATGAAGAAGATCTTTCCGTAAAATATTGTGCTCCCACTCCCTGTTTTCGTTCGGAAGCCGGTTCATACGGCAAGGATACCAAAGGCCTGATAAGGCAGCACCAGTTCCATAAAGTTGAAATGGTGCGCTTTGCACATCCTGATAATTCTTTTGATGATCTTGAAGAGATGACAGCCAATGCGGAAGAAATTCTGAAACGCCTGAATCTGCATTACAGGGTCATTACCCTCTGCACCGGAGATATGGGATTCACTTCCAGAAAGACCTATGACCTTGAAGTCTGGCTGCCCGGACAGGATAAGTATCGCGAGATATCTTCATGCTCCAACTGCGGAGACTTTCAGGCCCGCCGTGCCAACATCCGCTTTAAACCCAAAAGTGGTAAGAAAAGCTTTTTTGTACACACTCTTAATGGTTCCGGCCTTGCTGTCGGCAGAACATTTGTTGCCGTTGTCGAGAACTATCAGCAGAAAGACGGTTCAATCGTTGTTCCGGAAGCTTTGCGTCCTTACATGGGTGGTATGGAAGTTATCACAGCAGAATAGAACAGCAGGGTTTGATAATTGGTCCGTGTTTAACGGAATTCCTTAAGTTTTAGCTGCTTGAGATCAGATAATAAAAAAATGGCTGGATGCAGATCTGCACCCAGCCATTTTGTTTATAGCTTTATAAAAGATGTGTTTTATAGCTCAAGCCCGTCTTTTTTGTAATCGTTAAGCTTGTTCCGTAAGGTTCTGACAGATATTCCCAGCAATTCTGCGGCTTTTGTTCTGTTGCCGGAGGTCTGGTCGAGGCTTTGAATTATCAGTTGTTTTTCCATCTCGGCGATGGGGATGACTCCTGATGACGGTGAAAATTGTGCCTGCCCTGAAATCTGTGATTCTGTTCCGGAAACAGCTCCATCCTGTAAAACAGAAGTCGCCTCGGATTCCGGCATCCATGCTTCCGGGTCATTAAGGAAATGCATGGGCATAATTGGCCCTGCTCCGGCGAGAAGAACAGCCCTTTCCATAAGGTTCTGAAGTTCACGAACGTTTCCCGGCCATTCGTAACCGAGCATCCAGCTTTTAGCCTCAGCTGAAAATTCGAGAGGACTCAGACCGTAATCGGAGCAGTAGCGGTCCACAAAAAATTTAGCCAGCAGCATCACATCCTCACCACGTTTGCAGAGTGGAGGGAGCTTGAGTGGAATAACATTCAGGCGGTAGTAGAGGTCCTGCCTGAATTTTCCTTCTTTTACTGTTTCTTCAAGGTCGCGGTTGGTAGTTGCCAGAATACGGACATCTACATTTGTAGTTTCAACTCCACCGACCCGGTCTATCTGCCCTTCCTGAAGAACTCTGAGCAGTTTTGCCTGCAATCCCATGTCCATTTCAGTGATTTCATCGAGCAGTATTGTTCCACCTGAAGCCAGCTCAAATTTGCCGAGCTTACGGCTTATTGCACCGGTGAAAGCGCCTTTTTCATGGCCGAAAAGTTCTGATTCAAGGAGGTGCTCCGGCAGGGCGGCACAGTTTATAGCTACAAAGGGTTTATCAATTCTATCCGAATGGTGGTGCAGGAAACGGGCGAACATTTCTTTACCGGTTCCTGATTCCCCGGAAATAAGAACTGTTGCTTTGGATTTCGCCACTTGCTTGGCAAGGGCAAGAACCCTGAGTACCGCAGGATGTTTTCCAATTATCTGAAATTTGCCCTGAGTTCCCTTGCTGGGTTGTGGGGAGCTGCTTTTATGCTCTGCGCTCGAATCCGGTTCTGAGGCTCTTTTTTCAGGGAGCATCAACTTGATTTTTTCCCACGAGAGCGGCTCAAGCCAGTAATCTCTGGCCCCAAGCTCCATAAATTTCTGGGCTTCATCGGCAGAGCCGTTGCGGGAGAAGATGATTACCGGCGGGAAATTTTCAATATTCACCGCCTCGGCAAGAAGTGCCTGGGCTGAGTATCCCTGCATTATCGGTCTGGTAAAGATTAGACACGGATTTGATTTTTTTATGAAATTTATAGCACCGTTCAGGTTGTCGGCAAGTCCGGCTTCAAACCCGGCTTCTTTGAGCGGGGAAAAAACCGAAGTGACAGACTGGGGATCAGCTATGAATAATAGAGTATTCTCAGGCATGACTAACTTCATATATCTAAGTGGCAACCTTTTCAACCATCTAAAATTGTTAAAAGCGTAATGTTTTGGCTTTTTTTTACGAGTAGCGAAATATATTAAAATAAGGTGCTGTTAGAAACGTGTAAAAAATTGGCTTAAATTTACTCTTTTGTTAAAAATACGGTTATAAAATGACTCATAACAAAAAAACATCTTTAAAAAGGTTGATTTTACATCGACTTGCCCAAAAAGTATCGTTTTGGTAATTAGGCACCACCAAGTAACGAACATTTTTAGGGGATTTTACAAAAGTGATAAAATTTAAAGGTGTAAATAAGTTTTACGGCGAATACCATGCGCTGAGGGAACTGAATCTTCATATTAAACAGGGCGAAGTTGTAGTTGTGTGCGGACCTTCAGGTTCTGGTAAAAGTACAATGATTCGTTGCATTAACAGGCTTGAGCCTATTCAGGAAGGGATAATCGAAGTTGAGGGAACAGATGTTAACGGCCCGAGGGTCAACCTTCCTTTGTTAAGAGCTGAGATAGGATTTGTTTTTCAGCAGTTCAATCTTTATCCCCATATGACAGTTCTGGAAAATATTACTCTGGCTCCAACCATGGTTAGAGGAATGAGAACCAAAGAAGCAAATGAGCTCGCCATGGAACTGCTTTCAAAAGTTAATATCCCTGATAAAGCCGGTTTCTATCCCGCCCAGTTGTCCGGAGGGCAGCAGCAGCGTGTGGCCATAGCCCGCGGTCTTGCAATGCGTCCGCATATCATGCTTTTTGATGAGCCAACTTCCGCACTCGATCCGGAAATGATTAACGAGGTTCTGGATGTAATGAAAGCATTGGCTAGAGAAGGCATGACTATGGTATGCGTAACTCACGAAATGGGGTTTGCCAGAGAAGTTGCCGACAGGGTTCTTTTTATGGACGAGGGAACACTTATTGAAGAAAACACACCTGACGAATTTTTCAAAAACCCGCAGCATGAGCGTTCCAAACTGTTCCTCAGCAAGATTCTTGCTCATTGATATGAAAATCAGCAGCGTTTTTATCATTATATAATAAAAAGCTGTTTTTTGTTTTTGGTATCTTTATATACAAAACTGTTTATTCCGCAGGAGGATGAAATGAAGAAGTTGATGATGCTTGGTCTTGCAGCCGCTCTTGTTCTGAGTGTTGCCGCGAGCGCAGTGGCTGGTGCTACTTATGACAAAGTTATGAAGGAAAAAGTTGTACGTGCCGGTCTCATGACCGACTCTATTCCCGGTGGTTTCTACAACGAAAAGAAAGAATGGGTTGGTCTTGACGTTGATATCGCAAAAGAAATTGCAAAACGTCTCGGATGCAAAATTGAAATGGTTCCTGTAAACAACAAGACCCGTATCAGCTTCCTTCAGACCGGTCGCATTGACATGTCTCTTTCCAACATGACCCACAAGCGTGAACGTGACAAATCCATCGATTTTTCAATTACTTATTTCTTTGATGGTCAGAAAATGCTTGCTCCTAAAGGCAAATTCCACAGCCTCAAAGACTTTGTAGGCAAAAGAGTTGCTGTTCAGCAGGGCACAACTTCTGAAATCAATGTTAAAAATCTTCTGCTGAGCCTTGGTGACAAAGCTCCTAAAGTTATTTCCTTCCAGAAAGAACCCGAATGCTTTCAGGCTCTCCAGATGGGTCGTGTAGATGCATGGTCCACAGACTCCACAATTCTTCTTGGATATGCAGCTCAGGTTCCCGGAAAGTATGAACTCGTTGGTGATTTCTTCTCCAACGAACCTTACGGTATTGGTCTTCCTCAGGATGATTCCGCATGGCGCGATCTGATCAACTTCACTATTCAGGATATGTGGAAAGACGGAACCTACAAAGAACTTTACAACAAATGGTACGGTCCTGACACCAAGTACTACTTCCCGCTTACTGAAAAGATTGAAATGTGGCCTTAGGCTGTATTTTACAAAATTGAGAATTATAAAACGGGTCCGCAGGGCGGGCCCGTTTTTGTCCTTAAAATAAATGCCCGTTTGAAGGGCAGAGCTATTAAAGAAGCATTCCAACAATGATCAATAGATATCTTGAAAAAGAGTGGTTTCAATACCTTTGTCTGGCCGTAATCGCCGGAGCCTTTATTTATTATTTCGGCTGGGTGTTCAACTTCGGTTATAAGTTTGACTGGTCAGTTCTTTTTACCAAGAACGCTACTTATGGTCAGGTTTTCGGTAAAATGCTTTTAACAGGGCTGCAGAAAACCATAATCATAACAATTTTAAGTTCCATCATAGCCCTTGGCCTTGGAATTGTTTTCGGTCTTGGAAGACTTTCGCAGTTTAAGCCTGTGAACTGGTTCAGCACCTGCTATGTCGAATTTTTCAGAAACACACCTCTGCTGGTACAGCTCTTTTTCTGGTATTTTGCACTGCCTGTCGGACTGCCTGAAGCGGCTCGAGATTTTCTGTTCGATCGTAATTATGAAATGATAGCAGCAACAGTCGGACTGGGTATCTATACGAGTTCGTTCATGGCTGAAATCATAAGAGCGGGTATTCAGTCTATCCCCAAAGGGCTTCTGGAAGCATCTTATTCCTCCGGCTTAAGCCCTTTTCAGACCCTGACAAAAATTATCCTCCCCCTTGCCTTCAGATCAATTATCCCCCCGCTTGGAAGTGAATTTCTAAATAACATGAAAAACTCTTCGCTGGCCATGGTTGTTGGCGTGGCGGAACTCTGCTGGTCTTCACAGCAGATAGAATCTCTCACTTTTAAAGGGTTCGAAGCGACAACCGCAGCAACAGTTCTCTATCTCAGTCTTTCTCTTATTATCGCGGGCATTTTGAATCTTGTTAACTTTAAGATGCAGATTATACCGCAGCAGCTTAAAACTACTAAACATCTGATAGCGGATGCTTTTTTCTGGCCTGTTACATCTATTTTTTCCCTCTGTTCCAAAGCCAGCCGAAAGTTTTTTCGCAAAAGGCAGGAAGACTTCAACCTTACCCGCACTCAGGCCATGCGCAGAGCTGTACTGCATACTACTGCAAAAGTTTTCTCTTTTATCTGGAAGGCTGTTTTCATTATCTTTATTGCTTCGGTAATAATTGCAGCCGGAATCGGCATTTCCCATTTTAATTTCGGAGTAATTCGTGACAACTTCATGACTCTGCTGATCTGGAGATTTCCTAACGGTGGCCCCAATGAGGTTTTATGGGGACTCGGTGGATTGTCATATTCAATCTTGATGTCGATTATTGCCATCGTGGTCAGCTTCATCATAGGTCTGGTTGTGGGCGTTGCCAGAACATCAAAGAACAAACTCTTTCTTATCCCAAGCACTCTGTATATTGAAATTATCCGAGGAAACCCCCTGATTATGGTTATTTTCTGGGTATATTTCTTTGTGCCTATTTTAACCGATACTTATCTCGATGTTTTCTGGAGTGCGACCATAGCTCTGACTATTTTTACCGGTGCATATCTTGGTGAAATTGTGCGAAGCGGTATTCAGAACCTTCCCGTGGGACAGTTTGAAGCTGCTGCAAGTACTGGTCTCACCTATTTTCAGACCATGAGGAAAATTATCATTCCTCAGGCTCTCAAACAGATGCTTCCTGCTATTGTCGGCCAGTTTATCACAATTTTTAAAGACTCTTCCCTTGCTTATGTTATTGGTGTTCTTGAGCTTACCTTTGTTGCTCAGGGTATAAATAACAGGCTCATGATTTATCCTTTTGAAATTTACACAACTATCGCAGCATTGTATTTTATCTGTTGCTACCTTATGAGCATCGTGGCAAGACGCCTTGAGCGGAAGTTGTCCACCGATACTTTCCGCCTGCAAATGTAAACTTTAATCGTTCCCTGTTTTAAAGGCTGGGAACGATACTAATAACGCGTTCGGAGAGTTCTGATGCCTGGAAGAAGTGTCCCGGTATTTTGTTATCATGCTGTTTGTAAAGAAGACGGGCATAGCCCTGAAGTTTTTGCCTCACACCTCGATGCCATGCTTGAGATGGGCTACCGCACCATTACCGCACGGCATCTTTATGAAATCTGCATGGGCAGAAGGCCCGTTGATGGCAAATATGTTGTTCTTACCTTTGATGACTGCCATATAAGCAATTGGATTCACGCTGTTCCTCTTTTACAGGAAAGGGGAATGACCGGGATCTTTTTTGCCTGTACTGATTTTATAGTTCCGGGTCCCGTGAGGAGCATGTCTCAGTTCCCGGCTTTAATGTCTGTCCGTAATTCATTTATAAATGCTTTTTCGAAAAAAGATTATTCGCAGTTTATGAATGAGGATGAGTTGAAGGCCCTTGTCCATGATAAGGGAATGGAAGTCTATTCGCATACCTGCCGACACCAGCCCTGTTTTACCGATATGAGAAACAGGAATGATTTCAGTGAAAAAAGTCACTGGTCTGCATGGGCTGTTTACGGTGAAAAAATAAGCGGAGTGCCGGTATACAGGGCCGGTAGTGCCTATGCTTACAATGGTTTCTGGCCTGTTTTTGAGGATGGACGGGTCTCTTTTAAAAGACGCAGTGATGAAGAAAGACGTGAATTCTGCCGTGATGAATTTTCACGCTCGTATGAAGTTGCCAAAAAAATTAATGGACAGAGTGTTCAGTTTCTCTGCTGGCCATGGGGACATTTTGATAATCTTTCCATGTCCGTTGCGGCCCAGTGCGGATATCAGGGAACATTTACCCTTGAACGCACGGCCAATGTTTTCGGCACAAACCCCATGCGTATAAACAGGATCGGGGTGGGGCGTCAGAAAAAGGCAGACTGGATAAAGAAACGTCTGAACATGTATTCTCACGAAATCTCAGCCCGGCTGTGCTTTAAATTTTTTAATAAGAAAAATGATATCAGCAAAGTCCTTTATATAACCGACTCCGGTAAAAATTCAGGTGGAAGCCGTCAGCTTGTGAACAGTGCCGCGGCTATGATTTCCAGCGGAGTTGAGGTTATGGCCGTGCTCCCTCCTGGTGCCGCCCTTGCTCCTGAACTCCAAAAAATTGGAGTTGAAGTCGTCACACTTGAAAATTTCAAAAATTTTCTCGGGGCAGGGCTTATTCTTGCTGAACTGATACAGGATGCAGGAGTTGATGTTGTTCACACATTCCACAACCGTGCGGTAAAAGCTGTTTGTGTTGCAAAATGTTTGTGTCTGGCTTCCGGATTTAAATTCAAGGCATTTTTCAATAGAGGAGTTATCTATAAACCCAATCCTCTTGCTCCGTTATTTGCTTTGATAGGTAACGGGTACATCAGCAATTCTGAAAAATGTCGCCAAGTTCTGCGCAAAAGTTTTGTCCCCGAAAAAAGAGTCCATATTGCTTTTAATTCATTTGCTGCCGAAGATGTCGCATATGATAGAAATTCAGCCGTGACAGTTGTTTATGCAGGTAATGGCGGACATGCAAAAGGAGCTGATGTTTTTGCAAAATGTGTGGAACGGTTGCTGAAAATGGCAGATTGCGAAAATATCCGTTTTATAGCTGTAGGTGTTGGAGATAAAAATGTGCTGAAGCCTTTTGTCTCAGCCGAAGCTCTTGAAAGAATAGAATTTCCTGGTTTTGTGGCCCACGAAAAAGTTACAGAAATTCTTGGACGTGCGCACATATATGTAATGAGTTCACGGCAGGAGAGTATGCCGAATACCCTTATAGAGGCTTTCAATGCCGGTCTTGCCGCTGTCTGTACTGATGCCGGCGGGACATCTGAACTGGTTAAAGACGGGGTTAACGGCTTCATCTGTCCGGTTGAAGATGATAAGTCACTTTCTGAAAAGATTCTCAGGTTGATAAATGATCCTGAATTGCGCCAAAAGATGGGCAGAATAAATCGTAAAATTGTCAGGGAGCGTCTGGACACCGCATCCAAGGCCATGAATCTGCTTCATATCTACAGTTCAAAACCGGGTGACAAACCGATTATTCCTGATCTTGATATTGAAAGTCTTATCAACAATAAGTAGTACGGTTATAAATAGCTTTTAAACTAAATTTAAAAGGGCGGTATAATCGAATGGAAAAGCTCGTTTCTGAAATTGGTGAACTGCTTGTCTCCAAAGGATGGACTATGTCTACTGCCGAGTCATGCACCGGTGGTCTCGTTGCTGCAACACTGACTGATGTTTCCGGCAGTTCGCGCTGGTTCAGCGGTGCAATTGTCGCTTATTCCAACGAGATAAAAATGGCTATGCTTGATGTTTCGGAAAAGACCCTGATTGACCATGGTGCGGTCAGTGAAGAGACCGTTCTGGAGATGGCTGACGGTGTAAGCAAAAAGCTCGGAACACAGGTGGGAATATCTCTTTCGGGCGTTGCAGGTCCTACAGGTGGCTCTGCTGAAAAACCTGTTGGAACAGTCTGGATGGGCTGGCATATCGGAGACAAAACTTTTGCCCGCAAGTGCCTTTTTAGTGGAGACCGGGCTGCAGTTAAAAAGCAGAGTCTTGAGTATGTGCTTGAAACTCTGAGAGATCAGCTTCTGTAAAGTTGGCATAGATTTTATGCTCTGAGTGTTTATTTTTCCGGATAGACCCTTTTCAGTTCTTATTTTTCATTGTAGGCTTCATGGTACTGAGTGAGGTCTTTTTTAGTTTTAAACAAGATGTTCATAACCTTCTTTACTTGTTGAAATTATATGAAAAAAATAAGAACATTCTTCGCTATCCCGCTTCCTGACGAATGGAAGAGCCGCTTTGGTGACGTTCAGAATTCCCTGAAAGAGAATGTCACTTCGAAAGTCTCATGGGTGAAACCTGAAAATATGCATATCACTCTCCGCTTTCTTGGTAATCTTACTGAGGCTGAGCTTGAAAAATATATTTCCTATGCAAAAAATCTTGAATTTTCTTCTTTTAATGTCAGTTTGTCCGGCATATCCGGCTTCCCTTTTTTAAAGCAGCCAAGAGTTGTCTGGGCGGGTATAGCGCAAGGCAAAGATAGTGTTAAACAGCTGGCAGTAGCTTTGCAGGAAGCCCTTAAAAATGAGGAAGAGATTCTGGAAAGAAAGAATTTTAATGCCCACGTGACTCTGGCCAGAGTGAGATCTTTTTCAGGAGAAAACTGGGAAAATCTAGTCCGTCCGTTCAGTGTTGAAACTCTTCCGGTTTACTTGGCAGAATATTTTTGCCTTTACCAAAGTGAACTGACTCCGTCCGGTCCGGTTTACACTGAGCTGAAGCGCTTTGATCTTAGCTGATAACTGCTGCGTTGCATGCAGCTTTTACACCTCAGGCATAAATGATATAGCTCTCGGATAAGATTTATCAGGAGAGCTATATGAGTTCTGTTCAGCCAGAAATTTTTAAGTATATAAATGAGTCAGTCAATCCGGCCTGTAGAAAACTGCTGCTGGGCTCTGTAGGTGGAAATCATCTGCTTGAAGCCGGTCTGCGCAGTCTTGATCATGATTCAAACCTTGCTGTTGAGTTGCTGTCGGCAGCATGGTGTGCTTCCCCTGTCGATGGAAGGATAGCTGCCACGCTAATGTCAGTGGACGGGCTTTTAGCTCTTTTGCCTGATGATATGGCCGTCTGCATAAAAAATGTAGCTGAGCACTGGAAGCGTCCTGAAAATCTTTCTTATTTTATGCGTCTCGCCGGTAGACGTGATTTTGATAAAATAGGTTCTTACCTCATCTCTAATATTGAAAAAGACAGTGGAAATTTTTTCTGGATTCAGCAGGGGCTTATACATGCTGCTTTTAGAGGCGATTATGACTTTGCATCTGCCGTGCTGAAACCGCTAAAAAAAAGTATGCTCCCGGTATGGAACGCTATGCGGAGCTGGTTCGCTTTTTTGGAAGAGGATAATGATCAGGCTTTAAATCTGCTTATAGAAAGTGGAAAAAGTTTTGGCCTGTTTAACTTTTGCAGTCTTGCGGCTTCGGTTTTCCTGAAACTTGGAGAAAAGGAAAAGGCTGTATCCATTCTTGGGGAAACCGTTTCTGCCCAACCGTGGAGAACAAGTGAACTCCTGCGCTTGCACGATATAGTAAAAGGAATAGATAACCGTCTGCCGTCTGTTCCTGAAAATTTGGTTATTCTGCTTTATTCATACAACAAGGCCGAAGAACTGGACGCCACTTTTCGGTCACTTTTCAAATCTGATCTTGGTAATGCCCGTATTATTATCCTTGATAATGGTTCCACTGATTCTTCCTCATGCGTCATAGACAAGTGGCAGGATTCTTTTTCTTCGCGGCTTAAGAGGATTGATCTTCCTGTTAATATAGGAGCCGCCGCAGCCAGAAACTGGCTGATGACCACTGCTGAAGTCAAAGCAAGTGAATATGTATTATATCTTGATGATGATGTAGAAGTTCCTGAAAACTGGCTCCATTATTTTGCAGCTGCTGTTGAAAATTATCCTGATGCCGGAGCGTGGGGCTGCCGGGTTGTTGATTTTTCTGCGCCACGGATTATGCAGTCTGTCGATCTCCATCTGGTTCAGCCGGAAGGAAGCGAAGGTGACGGTCCTGAATATAATCTCGGTGAAATAAGTCCTAATCCTTTTAAAGTTTCTGATCTTCATCATCAGGGGCTTGATTCCGGAAATTTTAATTTTATGCGCCCCTGTTCTTCCGTAACAGGCTGCTGCCACCTTTTCAAAACTTCAAGGCTGCTTGACAATGGAGGGTTTTCCCTGTTCCTTTCTCCATCCCAGTATGATGATATGGAACACGATATCAGGCTCTGTCTGCAAGAAGAGTGGCCTGTGTATCAGGGACATCTGCGGATTCTGCACCGAAAGAATACCGGAAATGCGAGCCGGCTTTCCGCAAAGCAGGAAAGCAATGCCATAGGCAATAAATATAAGATGCAGGCAATGCATCCCAGAAGTGAAATTTTAAAGATCATGGCAGAAGAAGAAAAAATTCTGCGTGACGACCTGCGGACAAAGCTTGATTTTTTATGCCGTCAGGGAGTAATCGCCTGAGGCGGAGCATGTCTTAAGGTGAATAATTTTTAATATATATAAATTGGATGCGGTTTTAAATCCTACTGTATTAGGGCTGGTAAACCGTTTGATTCAGGAGGATTTGATGTCTGAGCATGACGCAAGTGAAGATTTTCTGGACAGTCTGCCCGAGCTTGAAGCCGGCAAAACTTTTGCTTTTTCCTGTCACCCCGGTATTTCCTGTTTTAATGCCTGCTGCGGTGATCTGAATCTGATGATGACTCCTTATGATGTTCTGCGCCTGCGTACATCTCTTGGCATGGACAGTAAAAAATTTGTTAACACTCATCTCGAAATTTCACGTACTCCGGAAACAGGATTTCCTATGGTTCGTCTGCGCATGCTTGATAACCGCAAACGCAGTTGCCCGTTTGTGCGGGATTCCGGTTGCTCTGTATACCTGAACAGACCCGGAGCATGCAGAACATACCCCCTTGGCAGGGCTTCACGCCTTGACGATGACGGTAATGTTATTGAGCAGTTTTTTATTGTTAAAGAACCCCATTGTAACGGTTTTAAAGAGACTAAAGAGTGGACCAGCACTGAATGGTTGAAGGATCAGGGCCTTGAAAAATACAATGAAGTAAATGACCGCTACATGCGCCTGATGACTAAAGTAAGACGTATGGGCCGGGCTCTTGATGACCGCCAGCTGAACATGGCCTTTCTGGCCCTTTTCCAGATTGACAATTTTAAAAATTTCATCAAAGACATGAATGTTTTTTCAAGGCTTGATGTCAGTGAAGCCGAACAGAACGCTATTTATGAAGATGATGAAAAGTGTCTTGATTTTGCGCTGAACTGGATTGAGCTGGTTGTCACTGGTGAGTGTGAAAATTTAAGTCCGAAAAAATAGTCTGCTGACTGGCTTTAATGGAGAGG
This sequence comes from Maridesulfovibrio bastinii DSM 16055, assembly GCF_000429985.1. Taxonomy (NCBI): domain Bacteria; kingdom Pseudomonadati; phylum Thermodesulfobacteriota; class Desulfovibrionia; order Desulfovibrionales; family Desulfovibrionaceae; genus Maridesulfovibrio; species Maridesulfovibrio bastinii. The sequence continues at coordinate 21,014 of NZ_AUCX01000006.1, read as the reverse complement.
AATATCTCCCGGAAAAGTGCAGCCGCAGTTAAATTAATTTGTTGGAGAGACTTTGAGCGATAAGCCGAATTTTGAATTAGACAGTCCGAAGATAGTTACAGACTCAGAATTCGGATTGCTGCGCGGATCTTTTTCGCCGGGAACCAGAGTCGTTTTCACCAACGGCTGCTTTGATATTCTGCACGCCGGTCATGTTGATCTGCTGACTCGCGCTGCGAAACAGGGGGATATCCTTGTTCTCGGGCTTAATAGTGATACCTCTGTGCGGTCGATTAAAGGGAGCAAACGCCCTGTAAATTCCGAGCGGCACCGTGCTTTTGTGCTGGCGGGACTTGGCGTAATAGATTATGTAATTCTCTTCGATGAGGACACTCCGTACAACCTGATATCCTCTGTCAGGCCGGATATACTGGTTAAAGGCGGCGACTGGAGTGTGGATAATATTGTCGGGCGTGATATCGTGGAGGAAAACGGCGGAAAGGTGCTTAGCCTTCCATTCCTGCCGGGATATTCCACAACAGGTCTTCTAAAACGTATTCATGAAGAAGATATCCGTTAGCTTTTATTGAATTGCAGGGATATTGAACTTTTTTTTGGTTTTTATGTGTGCTGAACTTGACAAGGCTTCGATCTCTAGGTACTAGATTCAGCTCACTTGATTTGACGGGCCAATAGCTCAGTTGGTAGAGCCCCCGGCTCATAACCGGATGGTCCCAGGTTCGAATCCTGGTTGGCCCACCATTAAACACAATGCTGTTGCATATAAAAGACAGTTCTGAAGTGTTCCAGCAGAAAAATTTATAGTATCCAGTGCTCCCTCGGGATTTTGGTCCCCACGGGAGCATATTCATTTTTTTCGGGGTATTATTTTTAAGGAGCTGTTTTACAAGGATGCTGATTTTTTTATAGTTTTGTTTTATAAGCTTTGAATTATGAAAACATCTGAAATCATCAACCTTATCGAATCCCATGCTCCAACGGTTTTTGCCGCATCATGGGATAACAGCGGAGTTCAGGTTGCAGGGCGCGAGCGTGAAGTTGCAAAACTTGCGGTAGCTTTAGACCCGCTTCCTGAGACGATTGCGAGTGCTATTGAGAGTGGAGCACGCTTTGTGCTGACTCATCATCCTCTGACTCTTGAACCGCGTTTGCCGAATAAGCTGGACGGGTTTCATGAGGTCTTAAGGATGCTTTTGAGCACCGAGACAACTCTTTTTTCAAGCCATACTTCTCTGGATGTTCAGATTGCGGGACCGGTCAGCTGGCCTGCGAGAGATCTGGGGCTTGAAAATATAAAGGTTCTTGATGAGACAGCGCGCGCAGGGGATGGCGAAATCTTAGGCTTCGGCTGCATAGGGTCCTTATCTTCAGCAATGTCGTTTGACGATTTTGCGGGAAAAGTGGCAGAGCTCAGCGGATGTTCTGTTTTATCTGTCTGCGGTCCGTTGCCGGAGAAAGTCGCTACCGTTGCTATGTGTCCGGGTTCCGGGTCTTCAATGATGGATGAAGCTTTTAAAGCAGGGGCTGACGTCTACATTACCGGAGATGTGAAATATCACCCGGCACAGGAAGCTGGCGGAGCAGTTATAGATGTGGGGCATTTTTCACTGGAAGAGGAAATGATGCGCCGCTTTGCCCTCGTATTGCGTGGCGAGCTTGAACCGAACGGAGTGGATGTACAATTTTTCAAAGGCCATGATCCGTTTGCTTATTATGTTGACGGAATCAGGCACAAAAGCCTGAGTTAGGACTCTTTACAAAGTCTTCGCGGGCATTATTCTTGAGATACCCGTTTCCCGATTGTGCACAGGCCATGCACAGGGAAATATGTTTTATAACGGAAAAACAGGTCGTTCCATGCCTTTTTCCGAACATTGATTGCGCGGATATTTCCTTTAAAAAATCAGGAAAGCCGTAAAAGGGGACCCCAGCATGTATGAAAAACAGATTGAACAGCTTGTTATTCTTCAAAAGGTAGACGACGAAATCATTCTGCTCGAATCCGAAATTGATCAGGCTCCCAAGGATGTTGCGGCACTTGAGTCGCGCCATGCCTCACTTACCAAACGTAAAACTCAGATTGAAGAAAAGCTTGAAATGCTGAGAGATCAGCAGAAGCGTCTTGAGCTTGAAATCGAAGAGGACGACGTTAAGATCAAAAAGAGCAAAAGCAAGCTGATGATGGTAGGTAATACCAAGGAATATCATGCCATGATGCGTGAAATGGACAGCCTTGAGAAGCTTAACAGGCTTCGTGAGGATGAAAAAGTCACCATTATGGAAGAGACTGAACGTCAGAAAGATGCTCTGAAAGATATTGATGAAAAATTTTCTGTCCTCAACAGTGAGCTTGAGGAAAAACGCATCGGCCTTAAAACCCGTCTGGAACAGGCTCAGGGTGATCTGGACAAGTTGAATACCCGTCGTCGCAAAGCCTGTGACGCGATCCCCGAACCTATCCTCAACAGATATGAGTTCATACGTTCTCGCCTTGAACATCCTGTTATTGTTCCGGTTGAAGATGCTATCTGCTCTGGATGTCATATTATGATTCCTCCTCAGATTTACAACGATCTTCAGAAAGGCCATCAGATTATCAGCTGCCCCAACTGCCAGCGTCTTATATTCTGGATAGAGCATTTCCCCGAATCTGCCCGTCCTGAATCCATGAAGAAGCCGGCAGCGGAATAGCAGGTTTTTATTTCAGTATAATCAGGGGGAGCATGGCTCCCCTTATTTAAACAGATTTTGGAGTCGGACGGGTCATCGCCGCGGTGTAATGCCGGGGAGGAAAGTCCGGGCTCCGCAGGGCATGGCGCTGGGTAACTCCCAGCGGAAGCGATTCCGGGAAAGTGCCACAGAAAACAGACCGCCACGGCTTTTGCCGGGGTAAGGGTGAAAAGGTGGTGTAAGAGACCACCAGCGGGCATGGTGACATGTCCGGCTGGGTAAACCCCGTCCGGAGCAAGACCAAATAGGGAAGCGTTTGAGGCCGGCCCGGCTGAAGCTTTCGGGTAGGTTGCTTGAGGTGTATGGTAACATACGTCCTAGATGAATGATGACCATCCTGCTTGCAGGATACAAGACCCGGCTTACAGTCCGGCTCCTTATCTGTTTAAAACTCCTTTAAAGGAAGTTTATTCCTTCCACTTTTATCCACAAACAGACTCCGGGCAGGAGTTGTCCGTTACCTGACAAGTTTCCCGGAGGCGAGAGTCAACCAATGAGCTCATCCGGTGATTTCTGGGCAGTTATATTAGCTGCCGGCAGTGGAACCAGACTTGCCGCTTCAGTCGGCGGAGTTAAAAAGCAATACCTTAACTGGAAAGGAATGCCGCTTTTCTGGCATTCAGCCACTACTTTTTCCCGTATTCCCCGCATCAAGGGCTTAGTCTTTGTTTTCCCCCCTTCAGATATTGATAAAATGAAAGAGCGTGTAGATGAGCTGAACAGCAGTTGCTCTCTCGGGCTGACTTATAAAGTTGTCTCAGGAGGGGAGAGAAGGCAGGATTCTGTTTTCAACGGACTTAAAGACCTTCCGGCTACATGTTCCCACGTACTCATTCACGATTCTGCAAGACCTTTTGCCTCCGCTTCCATGATAAGCTCCATTATCGATGAGCTTGATAAGGGTGCTTCTGGAGTTGTTCCGGCTGTAAAAGTCACTGATACGATTAAAACCGTTAATGGCAATACAATTACAGGAACCCCGGACAGGTCAGACCTTAGAGCTGTTCAGACCCCTCAGGGTTTCCCGCTGCATCTGATCCGGAAAGCCCATGAAATTTCAGACGGCGAAGGTTGGAACGTGACTGACGATGCTTCAATGCTCGAAATGATGGGAGAAAGCGTCGTTGTCTGTCAGGGTGAAGAAAGTAATATCAAAATCACAAATCCTGAAGACCTTGCTAAACTTGAGGAGACTAAAATGTATGTCCCGTGCGTAGGCTGGGGGTATGATGTTCACCGTTACGGTTCCGGACGTCCGATGGTTCTGGGTGGAATACCCATTCCCGGAGGGCCTGAAGTCGTAGCTCATTCTGATGGAGATGTCCTTTATCATGCTCTTGCCGATGCCATTTTAGGGCTTTTCGGTGGCGGAGATATCGGATTGCACTTTCCTGATACGGATGCAGCCCTTGAAAATATGAGCAGCGGCATTATTGTTATGGAAGCTTTGTCCAAAGCTGAAGCTGAAGGAATTAAAATAGTCCATGCCGACCTGACTGTGATTGCACAGATTCCCAAGCTTGCTCCCTACAGAGAACAGATAAGGAAGAATGTGGCTTCTGTCATGGGACTTCCGCAGAGTAGAGTTAATGTAAAAGCTACGACAGAAGAAAAGCTCGGGTTTACCGGAGAAAAAAAAGGAATCAAAGCAGTTGCCACTGTAACCGGTGTAAGACTTGCTGACGTGGATGGATAATCACATGACTGGATTTAAACGCGTTTTTTTTACCGTTCTATTGGTTTTAGTTGTTCTGTCCGCTGCCGGAGCCGGCGGTGGATATATATGGCTTCATGAATATTCGGTAGAAACAGTTCGCGAGATTGCCGATAAGTACAGCTCTATAGTTAAGATTGATTTTAAAGATGCCATGATCAATCCTTTTGATGAGAGCATATACATTGACGGTGTTAATCTTGATTTTGCCATGGGTTCAGCTATCTCGGTGGGAAGAGTTCATATTTCCGGTATTGACCGGGAACATCGCATTCCGAGATATATGCATTTCAAAGCTGAAAAGGTCTCTATTCCAGTAACTTTTATGAATTTCGGTTCATCATTCAGCTCTCTTGAAAAAATGGGCTACCGGGCTCTTGGTTTTGACCTCGGGGCCGACTACATATATGAAGACCAGAACAACCGGTTCATACTGAAAAAGCTTGAACTTGACGGAAAAGATCTGGCAAGCCTTAATATTGCTCTTGGACTTGAGCATGTGAAGCTTGATAAGCCGGGCATAAGCGGCTTTATTGGCACTCGCATATATAGTGGTGGCATTATTTTCAAAGATCATTCTCTGGCTGAACGGGTGCTTGATTTTCTGGCACAGGAAGAATCTTTGAGCAGAAAGGATTATACCAGCAGGCTTGTAGAGCGGGTCGAATTCCTGAAATTAAAAGCCAGAGAGCGCGGTTACAGTTATGCAGAGGATTTTTACGGTACTTTTCAGAACGTTTTAAAAAATCCATCCGATTTTTCTTTAAAGATTTCTCCTGAGGATGCAACGCCACTGCTTTACATCTTTATGGGGCGGGATCTGGATGAGATTATTGATCTTTACAGAATTCAATTGGACAAAGGAAAAGATGTTGCCGTTGCGCAGCAGGATAATTAATATCCCGGCCTGACGATTAAAAAATAGTTTTTAAAAAAGAAATCTGTGGACATTGAACATTTCATCCGGTCTGTGGGAAATCAGTCGGGATGGTCCTAAAATATCTGGAGAAACAATGCGTCTTTATAACACCCTCAAGCGTAAAAAAGAAGAATTCACTCCTTTAAACGACAACAAAGTCAATATGTATGTTTGCGGTATAACCGCTTATGATCTTTGCCATATCGGTCATGCCAGATCTTCTGTTGTGTTCGATGTTTTGGTTCGTTATCTGAAATTCAAGGGATATGACGTAACCTTTGTCCGCAATTTTACTGATGTTGATGATAAAATTATTAAACGCGCCAATGAATCCGGAATTGATTCTTCAGAACTTGCTGAAAAGTTTATTCAGGAATTTTACGTTGATATGGATAAGCTCAATGTGCTCAGAGCGGATATTGAACCTAAGTGTACTGAGCATATAACCGAAATGATCAAATTGACTGAGACTTTGATTGAAAAGGATCATGCTTATCCCACTGAATCCGGGGATGTCTATTTCAAGGTCCGTTCATTTGATAGTTACGGTAAACTTTCCAAGCGCAATATTGAAGATATGCGCTCCGGTGCTCGGATTGAACCGGGTGAAGAAAAACAGGATCCGCTTGATTTTGCCCTCTGGAAAGGAGCAAAACCCGGTGAACCTGCATGGGAAAGCCCCTGGGGTCTCGGACGTCCGGGATGGCACCTTGAGTGTTCAGCCATGAGTGAGAAATATCTGACTCTTCCTTTTGATATTCATGGCGGTGGACAGGATCTCAGTTTCCCGCATCATGAAAATGAAATTGCCCAGAGTGAAGCCGCAACAGGCAAAGAAATGGCCCGGTTCTGGGTCCATAACGGTTTTGTGCAGATTAATTCAGAAAAAATGTCCAAGTCTCTTGGAAACTTTTTTACAATCCGCGACATTACAGACAAATTTCTTTCTGAAACTCTGCGCTATTTTCTGCTTACAATGCATTATCGCAGCCCTCTTGATTTTTCCTTTGAAGCCCTTGAAGAAGCTGAGAAGGGAATCCGCAGGGTTTATAAAGCTATGTATCAGATGGAAGAAGCGCTTACAAAATCAAAATGGTCAAAAGCCGCTCTGCCTGAAGAAGTTACCGCTGAGCTGGATGAGCTTGAGAAAAACTGGGATGCTGCAATGGATGATGATATGAATACCGCTGCTGCTTTGGGTCAGGTCTTTAATGCCGTTCGTCTTGCCGGAAGAATTTCTGAGGAAAAATCGTGGAGAAAAAGTGAAGGCGGGCGTGACGCCTGGAAGCGTATTCTTGATGACCTGCGCAAATGGGGTTCTGTTCTCGGAATTTTTTGCGAGGAACCTGCAAAGTTTTTGTCAGAACTTAAGGAATGCATGCTCAAAAGGCGTGGTATTGATTCAGCTAAAGTGGAAGAACTTGTTGAGGCCCGTCAGGAAGCCCGTAAAAATAAAGATTTTGCCCGGTCTGATGAAATCAGAGATGAACTCGTTGCAATGGGCATCGAAGTAAATGACACCCCTCAGGGAGCTGTATGGGATGTTATTTAGTGCGCATATTGTGCCGAAAGCTGTGCTCATCTGCGAGCTGCTTTAAAATTCTTGCATGACGACAGCTTGTTAGCACATTGTTTTATTTAACTATCGGGAAACCGGGCTTTTTAGCCCGGTTTCTTTTTTTGGGAAAAAACTATAACTAATCGATTATTCTTAAATTAAAATATCCCGGTAGGAATATAGATGAAAAGCAGGTTGCGGATTGGTTTTAATTTTATAACCTTTGCCCTTGGCGTTGTCATAGTTGTTTCAATGTGGTTTGCCGCAAGCGAAACTGTGCATAAAGCTTCTTTTCATGTTGAACGCAAGCTTATGTCTATGAATCTTGACCGGGTGGAAGGAGTTATTCAAAGCCAGTTAACCCAAATCAGTTCACTTTGCAGAAATTGGTCAGCACTTGCAGGTTCTGAAATTTCTTTTTCAAAAGGAAAGCTTATACTGGCAGATCAGTTCAATGACGACTTGCTTAAAGATTTGAACATAGATTTTGTCCTTTTTGCGGATGAAGCAGGGGTGTTAAAAAGTTTTAACATCCACACTGAATATAAAACTGTCATCCGTGATTATTTTACTGCACGGGGTTCTATATTTTCATCCGTTAAAAAAGGTGGAAAAGAAGGTCTGGTTCGTATCGGGGATGCATTTTTTCTGATTTCAATTAATGCAGTAAAATTTACTTAAGGTAGTATTGACCGGTATATAGTTGTCGGACGCCGCTTAAGTCCTGAGCGGATCAAAAAGCTTGCAGTGCAGTTGAAAATTAATCTGAATGTAGTCCCGGCTTCAACCAATGATAATAAATTTTACGAAGACACTTTTAGTACAAATGAAAATTTAATTAGTGTCAGACGTCTTGAAAGGGGCATGGATGGCAGCCCGCTGTTCTTTTTCCTACTCAGGTCAGAGCGTGAAATTCTGAATATGGGAAAGAGTTTTGTAATCATTTATGTGATCTTTTTTATCCTCTCGGCCTTAATAACCTCTTTTTTGGGATATTATTTTGTAAAAAAAGACTGTCTGGACAGAATCAGATATCTAGTCGCCCAGCTTACGGATATACGCAGCAGTAAATCAGAGAAGACTCAGGTTGAGGTTAGCGGTGATGATGAATTGAACAAACTTGTCGAGGGCATAAATAATACTCTTGATACTCTCCAGAGTGAACGTGGCAAAGCTGAAACCGCCAATAAAGTTAAAAGTGAGTTCATCGCCAATATAAGTCATGAGATCAGAACCCCCTTGAATTCCATATTAGGAATGGTTGAACTGCTTGGGGAAACTAGACTTGATAAAGATCAGTCGGAATATGTAGAGATTGTCAATTCGGCAGGTAAAAATCTTCTCTCGGTTATTAATGATGTTCTTGAAATTTCAAAAATAGAGGCCGGGCATCTCAAAATTGAAAAGATAGAGTTTCTGCTCGGAGAAATGGTTGGCAGGGTTGTTTCCCTTTACTCTCTTGAAGCCGCCGGAAAAAATCTTTCTTTAACATGCAATATACCGGAAAATATCCCGGAAAGAGTCTCAGGAGATCCAACTAGACTCAGACAGGTTTTAGTCAATCTTATCAGCAATGCAATTAAATTTACTTCTGATGGCGGAGTAGAGGTTAGCCTCAGGCTGGATGAAAGCTGCTGCCCGCCTAAAATCTTTTTTTCTGTTTCAGATTCCGGGATCGGCATTGCAAGTGATAAACTTGATGATGTTTTTGCCAGCTTCTATCAGGCTGATTCTTCCACTTCCAGAAAATACGGCGGTACAGGACTGGGATTATCTATCTCACACAAGCTTATTACCATGATGGGTGGTCAAATAACTGTTGATAGCTGTCTTGGACGTGGAACCAGATTCACATTTTATGTGAGTCTCGGCATATCCTAATTTTATTATCAATTTATAAGATTAAAAAACAGTGATAGCATTGACACTGTCTATATCTATGCTTACCTCTTTAAAAGTGGCCATAAATTAAGAAATTAAAGAGGTCTGTAATGGGTAATTTATTAGGATTGATTCTGGTATTTGGAATTGTATTTGTCCTGTTGCGTTTTATTCTGCCAAAACTAGGAATACAGGGTTGAGGACCGTCAAACAGCTGCAGTTTGCAGCCTGAAAAAAAGAATAGAAAAGGTGCTAAAAGGAAATAGCCCCGCAGTTTAAATTTAGCTTAAAGAGCGTGGAAATTTTTTAGCACACTGAATTACCAATTCTTATATTTATCAAACTTGAAATCTTGAAGATTTTATCAGGCCGGAAACAGTAAAATCTGTTTCCGGTTTTTATTTTAAGCAAAGGTGGAGCGTATGATATCGGTCAGTTTGGTCATTCTGTGGTCATAGGTATGCTCAGCCATGATTCTTTTTCGGGCAGCAGTGATTACTTTTTTTCTAGCTTTGTCGTCTTTGAGATATTTTTGTACAAGATCAGGTATTTCTTCATTTGTTTTGTAGAGGACAATTTCTTTATCAGGGTCAAACATAGTGGATATCTGGTGCCGGTGATCGGTCAGCAGAAAACCGTTGCATGCCGGAACATCAAAGACTCTTTGATTCACGGCTCCTTTCATCTGCTGACTGGTGCAGTTGAAATTTATTTTTGAGCAGGGATAGAAATTTGGAAGATCTTCATAATACGAAAGTTCAGGATGGTATTTCCAGTTTGTTGAAGGGAGCAGGTCTTTCCAGCCTTCATCACCGGCTATCAGCGGATTGAATGGTAATATCTTGTTTACGCATGAGAGCCGGTATTCAAGGGTGGCCTGCCAGATAACCGCAGTTTCGTAGGCCAGCCGTTTTGCCGGAGAAGTTATCTTATCAAACTCCATAAAATGCTGCGGATAGCGCTCCTTTAAAAATTTCTCCACTGAGAAATCATCATGCGCACCGAATTGTGCCGCTATCTCCTTAAAGTCTTTTCTTAAAATCCCGGTAACCTTTGAAGCTGAAAAACGTCTGGCAGTTTTCGTTGTCATGGAATTGCCGACAAAAGATATGTCTGTCTGCCATTTATTTTTAGTGCAACCACCTGAAGGTTTGAATCTGTTCTGATCCGTTCCAAGGGGGAGATGAAAAATATTCTGGTATCCCATTGCGGACAGGCTTTCCATCCGGTCGGCATCCCATGTGAATAGTGCTGTGTTATTATTAACCTGCCGGGCATAAAGCGGAAGTATCAGGTGGGGATTATCAACAAACCATGAAGCCAGAGGAATTTTGTATTTTTGAAGGATGGTATTCAGATATCCTTCCTGGTCAACTCCAAGATGGTTGACTGTTAATACAAAATCAGGCCTGAATCCGCTAATGGCTTTAACAATCGTTTTTACAAAGTGTTCCAGCTCACTTTCCCGTGAATCCAGATTGATCATCTGAAAAGGAATTTCAAGACGGGTGCAGGCTGCTTCTATTTCACCCATTAAAAAATATTGGCTTGTCAGCAGTAGAATGCGTGGTTGTATACTTTTGAATCCAGCTCCGGAGTTTCTGCCTTGAGCTTCCGTTGAGAAATATTTTTCTATACCGCAATAATACTGAGGGTTCAGGCGCAGATAAAAAGGAATTTTTAAAAAATTTAAAGGCTGTCCATATTTTTCAGCGATGTCTGAAATTTTAGCTGCTGCTTCTTCCGGGGTGTCATCATCTATCCAATATAAGTTTTCCCGGTTATGGTATTTCTTTTTAATTTCAGTTGCAGCGAGGATATGTTTTTCCCGGTCAATAATAATGAGTGCTGAGCCGGATTTTTTAATAAGCTCTTCAACCGCAAAACCAAGACCGGAACCAAGCATAACAGTGATATGTTGTTCTTTATATCCGGCAGCCAGCTCAAGCTCTTTATTTTTGCCGAACCGACCCCATAAATGTTTGGTCTTAGCATCAACAGTGACACGGATGTCCTGTATTATTCCGTCAGTTTCAATTTTGGTGACAGCTGAAACCATGGGATCGTATGTTAAGTTGGCTACCATGAATCTCTGGCCGGTTTATGGAAATAAAATTCAACACGCCTGTTTTTTTCTCTATTGGCTTCGGAATTATTTTTAACCAGCGGTCTGGTATCAGCATAACCTACGGCTTTTAATCTTTTGGCATCAATACGCCCTTTTTGATGGATGTATTGCAGTGCCGCCGCAGCTCTTGCCGAAGAAAGTTCCCATTTTGTAGGAAATTTAATTGAGCGTGGCTCCACATCCGAGGTATGCCCCCGTACAACCAGATTATAGTTGTGGTCTTTGAGAATCGAGATAACCGAATCCAGAACTTTATGGGCTCCCGGTTTCAGGGTGCAGGTTCCCGGTATGAAAAGCTGTGCGCTGTCAGCCCGCATGACTACGCCGTCTTTCTCTGCGTCTACTCCAGTACTCATACGGGTGGCTTCTTTTTCATCCAGAACAGTTTTAATGCGCAGAATTAATCCTAACAGCCGCTTGTCATTACTATCCATTTTGACTTCTTTACGCTGAAGTTTTGAAGGGGTGAGCGCAAGATAGTCAGCGGCTTTACGCTGCACGGATACGCCGAAAGCATCCTGTAGCGAGCCTAAGAGTTCTTTAAATTTTTGAACATCATTTGAGGCGAATGAAAGCAGAAGCACAAAAAAGCAAAGCAGCAGGGTAACCATATCCGCAAATGTTGCCATCCACGGCGGCAGCCCTTCTTCTTCGGGTGGTTTGTCATTTTTAGGTTTGACAATAACAACCTTTGCCATGCTTCTACACCGTTCCTAGGATTCGTCACGCATTGCCGGAGAGAGGAAAGCCTGAAGCTTTTCTTTTACTATTGAGGGATGTTCACCTTTCTGGATGGCAACAACTCCTTCAACCATAATCTCCATGTAAAGAGCTTCTTCCATGGATCGTTCTTCAAGCTTTTTGGCAATTGGCAGGAACATGATGTTGGCGAGAACCGCTCCGTAAAATGTGGTCAGCAGTGCAACCGCCATTGCCGGGCCGATGGCATCCGGGTCACTCAGGTTGGAGAGCATGTTTACAAGACCTATAAGCGTTCCGATCATTCCGAAAGCCGGGGCCATGGTTCCCATGCCCTTAAAGACACCCTGTCCCTGAAAGTGCCTTTTTTTCATAAAATCTATTTCGATTTCCATTACCGAGCGGACCAGAACGTCATCTGATCCATCCGCAACGAGAATGATACCTTTTTTTAGAAAAGTATCATCAACAGTAGCTTTTTCTAGGGCTACAAGGCTTTCTTTTCTGGCTGTTTCTGCAAGGGCAACGATCTGATCGATAATGGCTTTAGGGTCTCTTGGTTTGGCAAAAAAAGCCTTCATTCCGACTTTTATGGCCCCGATAACCGTGGACATGGGGAACATGATGAAAACTGAAGCAAATGTTCCACCGAAAACAACAACAAGTGAAGGGGGGTCCACAAAGCCGGCCGCGTTTCCGCCCATTATAATGGTTGCGACAACAAGGCCGAATCCGCCAACAATTCCTATGAGGGTAGCGATATCCATATCAGTATTACTTCTATTTGTTGAAGGCTCCGAAGCCCACAATTATTTCGTTGTTTTTGTTGTAGAAATAAACGTCATGCATAGGCTCATCTACTCTATAGTAAGCCTGACCTATACTTATTTCAACGCCTACTTTTACTTCCCCTGCAACCATGACCCTGCAGTCATCCAATTTTTCAGGCTCCTGTAGAGTTTCCCAGATTTTTCTCTTTTTTTCATTGAGAAAATTTATTTTCATCTTAGCCCGACCCATTTTATCAGTATATTCAGATTTATGGGCTGGCCCGGTCTGGCTCTTTTTATCAAACTTTTTTATCTCTTCTTCAATTATAGATATTTGTCTGTCGATGTTATCTACTTTTAAAAGAAGCTTTGGGCTGTAGCCCAGAATAATTTGGGTAGGAGAACTTAGTCCGCCTCCGAGCTGTTCACCTATAAATGCATATTGACCGCAGTAACATGGCCCGCCTATCAGCCTTCCTTTTACGGCAAGTTTGCTTTCACAATAAATCTGGGTGTGCAGGCAGTTTGATTCAACGACAATATTCTGGTTGCTGACAAGGGTGGCTTTTTCGCAGAAGCTTGTTTTGATATCCTGTTCTGCGGAAATAACTCCCTTACCGCCGCCTTTTATTCCCGAATCACACTTAATGAATCCTCCGGCTTTGACATTGGCAGCTTCAATATGTCCTTTGACATTGATGTTGCGTGCTTTGACATCAAATCCTGATTTGATGGAGTTGTGGACGATCATGTCACCGACGAAAAAAATATTTCCGGTGGAGAAATCAACGTCACCGCGGACATTAAGTAATCTTTTGACTGTTATTCTGCCTTCGGGATTGTAAAAGACATACCCTGAGACCAGAGATATAAGCTGATCCTCGTTATGCGGATTCACCGCACAATTCGGCCCGACGGGGAATTCCTTTTCAGGGTAGAATTTTGTGTTAAGCTCACAGGAGCCTTCTTCATCATCAACCCACTGCGCAATGACCTGACCTTTAACAACATTCTGGACATAGCCCATGTTGTAATGGTCAACCCTTCCGTTATTTTCCTGGACCGGAACCATGTGAAAATGGTCGAAGTCCGGATTGAAGAAATGTTTCAGGCAGGGCATTTATTTTCTCCTGAAGCAGTTTATACAGAAATTTCCGATTCGTCGTTAATTATCGTGAAAAATGTTATCAGTCTAACCAGCTCTAAAGTTTTGCGCACCTGTTCACTCGGGCGCAGCAGATAGAATTTTTTACCTGAATCTTTCATTCTGGAATTAAGTGAAACCAGAAAGCCTATTCCGGTGCTGTCTATAAAGCGCACCTTGGATAAATCGCTCATAATCGCCAGAACACTGTCCGATGAACACTCCGCGTCAAGATGTCCTTTAATATTTTTAATTGATTCTATTGTCAGCTCTCCGGGGAAACTTACAGTAAGAATTCCTTCGGATATGCTTATGCTTTTTTTATCCATTTTTCACTCGATATATATTTGGTGAGACGAATTGTATTTTTAGGACCTTCTTTTAATACGTCAAAGGAATCCATCAGGATGGACATAATATATAGTCCTCTTCCTCCAACTGCTTCCGGGTCCGGCATTGAAAAATCAAGCTTGTCAGCTTCAAGACCTTTGCCCCAGTCGCTCACTTCGAAGATCACTTTTTCAGGAGGAATGACAATTATTTTTAGGCCCAGCCTGTTGCACGATTCGCAGACTTCATAGGCATGTCTGGCTACATTTGAACACGCTTCGGTTAAAACAAGATCTATATCATGAAGCTGTTCCTGATCAGAAACAAATTCTTCAAGGATGGAAATGGCTTTACGTGCAATCTCTCGGCTTTCTTCTGGTGTAGGAATCGCTTCCAGCTCGTATTGATGCATGAGGGCTCCATGGCCTTTCAGTTTAATGATACTTTTATGAATGCAATGTTTTATGATATCAGAAAAACACTATTTATAATTCCATCATACAAACATAATGTCCAATTAATACTGAATGACAGCTGTTTTTCAAGCCATGTCAGCTGAAATCTTCAGAATCAAGAATAATGGTAACAGGACCGTCGTTTGTAAAATCAAGCTTCATTGATGCTCCGAATATCCCGCATCCAACCTTGCCCGGAGCCTGTTTCTTCACATCTTCAACAAAAAGATCGTAGAGCTTTTCCGCTATGGCAGGTGGAGCTGCGGCAGAGAAAGAAGGTCTGCGTCCCTTGCGGCACGAAGCATAAAGTGTGAACTGCGATACAAGCATCAGGTCGCCAGCAATATCTTCAAGGCTGAGATTAAAGCGGCCCTGATCATCTTCAAAGATTCTTAAGCCCGTCAATTTGCCGATGAGTGTTTTCCAGGCTTTCGAACCTGCAAACTCAATTGTGTCATCCTTGCCGAATCCGATCAGAACCAGATGTCCTTTTCCGGTTTCGGAGACAGTTTCCCCGTTTACGGAAACTGTCGCATCTGTGACTCTCTGAATTACAAGCCGCATTTACAACTCGCTGTATGTAGCTGTGGAAGAGTCTGTTTCAGATACCGAGGCAGAAACCAGTTTTACATCCCTGCCAGCCAGCCTTTCTGCAAGACAGCTATATATATAGAAGGCAATATTTTCAGAGGAGGGGTTTCTCTTTACAAAGAATTCCAGCTCATTCAGATGCTTGTGATCAAGACCTTCGAGTACTTCATCTACTTCTTTTTTTAGTTCTTTGAAATCCATAAGAATTTCAACTTTGTCATCAAGTCTGTTTCCTTCCACCTCAACCTCAACTCCGAAATTGTGGCCGTGCATGTTCTCGCATTTGCCGCCGTAATTGCGAAGCTGGTGTGCTGCGCTGAAATCGCGTTTGACTTTTAGTCTCCATTTTCCCTTGCTCATTTATATTCTCCTGATTTGATAGTGGATTATTTTTTTAGTCTGTTAGGCGCTTAATGCTTTTTCGCATTCGCAGCTTTTACGCCATTCATTGAATTCTTTCCAGAAACCGGCATTGGGTTGAATATGGAATCCCGGTCCGAGGCGCAGAGAGCAGACGGAATCTTTCATAAAGACCTGTAGATTCACCGGAGCACTGCCACGATATCCTGAAAGAAGGGCTTTTAGTTCGTTAAGGTTTTCCTGAGAGCAGTGCGAACAGGTTATCTGCAATGGAACAGCTTCCTGACATACCTGCTGGGCGTCACAAAGCAAGGTGACTTCCTCAGCAAGAACTTTGGCCTGTTTGACTCCTTCATCTCCTTCCTGTTGATCGCGAAGATCAATTTTACCCTTGACCAGAAGGGGCTGGTCTTCACTTAGTTTTTCACAGGCAGTGGCGTATGTGTTCGGGAGCATGGTCAGTTCACCAGACCCGGTCATATCTTCCATGGAGCAGAAAGCCATTTTATCGCCTTTCTTGGTGATATATTCCTTGAAGGAAGGAACGATAATTCCAAGACGGACTTCTGTTCCGTTGGGAAGCTCCTTGCAGGCTTCAATAGTGGTGATATTCATCCTGTTCAGCTCATGTCTATAGGCCATCAGCGGATGGCTGCTCAGGAAAAAGCCCAGAACTTCTTTTTCTATTTTTAATTTTTCGTCATCATCCCATTCTTGGGCATTGATTTCCTGAATGACGATGCTTGCGCTTCCTGATGAATCACTGTCGGAATCGTTTCCGAGAATATCAAGCATATTGATCATGCCTGACTTTTTTTCTTTGGCTTTTTTCTGGCCGAAAGCGACGGCTTTATCCATGGCCGCGATAAGCCCGCATCTTGTGGCTCCGAGGCAATCCATGGCCCCGGCCTTGATCAGCGATTCAATACATCTTTTGGTAACCCGGCGCAGGTTAACTCTTGAGCAGAAATCAACAAGATCGGTGAAAAGTCCGTTTGCTTCACGTTCCCTTACGATCTCGTTGATCGCTTCTTCTCCGACGTTTTTAATTCCGCCCATACCATAAAGAATTTCGTTATTCATTACGGAGAATCTGGCCCGGCCGTGGTTTATATCCGGTTGTCTGACAGTAAGCTCCATATCACGGCAGGCGTTGATATACATAATGATCTTATCGGTATTGGTCATTTCTGTACTCATCAGTGCAGCCATGAATTCAACCGGGAAATGGGCTTTCAGGAAAGCTGTGTAATATGAGATAAGAGCATAAGCAGCAGAGTGCGATTTATTGAAACCGTATGCTGCGAATTGCTCCATCAGGTCGAAGATTGCATTTGCGGTTTTTTCATCAATATTGTTTTCTCTGGCACCATCAAGGAAGCGGACCCTGTGTTTTGCCATTTCTTCTGCGATTTTTTTACCCATAGCACGGCGGAGCAGGTCACCTTCACCCAGAGAGTAGTTGGCAATGGTCATTGCCGCGGCCATAACCTGCTCCTGATAAACGATAACTCCGTAGGTTGATTTCAGGCTTTCTTCCAGTCTCGGGTGCAGATAGGTGACCTCTATTTCACCATGCTTACGCTTAATAAATTCATCAACCATTCCTGAACCGAGAGGTCCGGGACGGTATAGGGCCAGCATCGCGATAAGGTCTTCAAAGCAGTTCGGTTTGAGCATTCGCAGATATTTGCGCATGCCCGATGATTCAACCTGAAAAACACCGTCAGTGTCTCCGCGTGAAAAAATATCAAAAGTTGCCGGGTCGTCCAGTGTCATTGCTTCCAGATCCGGGGCTTCCTTGCCCTGATCACGAATAATATCAAGGCAGTCCTCAATAACGGTCATGGTTCTCAGTCCGAGAAAGTCGAATTTAATCAGTCCTACTTTTTCGACTTTTTTCATATCGAACTGAGTTACAATTTCGCCCTTTTTCCCGCGATACAGAGGAAGGTAGTCTGTCATCGGTTTATCCGAGATAACAACACCTGCTGCATGGGTTGAAGCATGGCGTGAAAGACCTTCCAGACGCTTGGCAATATCAATCAGTTTTTCAATTTTGGGGTCCATGTCGACCATGCTCTGGAGCTCCGGCACAGCCTTGACCGCATTGGCGACAGTGATCTTTGCTTTTTTTTCGCCGAGCATCTTGGCCAGCAGAGCAGGGTCATCCGGGATAAGCTTGGCGATGCGGTCGGTTTCCGCAAAAGCCATGCCCATAGCTCTGCCCACGTCTTTAATAACCGCCTTGGCCTTCATGGTTCCGAAGGTGGTGATCTGCGAAACATGATCCCAGCCGTATTTTTCGGAGCAGTATTTAACTACTTCAAGACGACGGCGTTCGCAGAAGTCAACATCGATATCCGGCATGGAAACACGTTCCACGTTCAAAAATCTTTCAAAGAGAAGATCGTACGGCAGAGGATCAAGGTTTGTAATCCTCAGGGACCAGGCCACGATTGAACCCGCGGCTGATCCACGTCCGGGGCCTACAGGGATTCTGTTATCCTTTGCCCAGTTGATGAAGTCCTGAACTATGAGGAAGTAGGCCGGGAATCCCATTTCCTGAATAACCCCAAGCTCATACTCCAGTCTGTCCCAGTATTTTTTCTCATCAATTTCATACGGAACTTTTTCCAGCCTTTTTTTAAGACCCTCATGACAGAGTTTTACGAACTCGGTATCTATCGTCATACCTTCCGGGAGTTCGTATTCCGGGAAATAGTAATTTCCGAGTTCTATTTCCAGATTGCACATTTCAGCAATTTTCTGGGTGTTGGCTATGGCTTCAGGAACATGGGCGAAATATTTTTCAAAGTCTTCCTGCGGCTTGAAGTACAGTTCATCCGTCTCCATGCGCATTCTTTTCTCAGCATCCACTGTGGTCTGGGTCTGAATGCAGAGCAGTACGTCATGGGCTTCGTAATCTTCCTGAGTGAGATAATGGCAGTCGTTGGTGGCAACCAGAGGAAGTCCGGTGCGCTCAGAGCACTGGATCAGCAGATCGTTAGCCTGTTCCTGCTCTTTAACTCCGTTATGCTGAATTTCCAGATAGAAATTATCAGGGAAAATATCCGCATATTCTTTTGCCATTTCAACGCCGGCATCCAGACCTTCATTTCTTAGAGTCCTGCATACTTCACCGGCAAGGCATGCGGAAAGGCAGACCAGTCCTTCACTGTATTTATTCAGAAGATATTTGCTTACACGGGGTTTATAGTGAAAACCCTCAAGGTATCCGAGTGAAACAAGTTTAATCAGGTTTTTATAACCCTTCTGATTCTTTGCAAGCAGAATGAGGTGAAAGCGTTCTCTGCGGTCTTTGCGCTTGTGGGCTTCTTCGTCATCAACATCGCCCGGAGCCACATATACTTCGCATCCAATTATGGGTTTAATCCCCATTTCCATTGCAGTCATATAAAACAGAACTGCACCGAACATTGTTCCGTGGTCGGTTATAGCAACAGCCGGCATACCGAAATCCTTGGCCTGCTGGCAGAGGTCCTTGACGCGTATGGCTCCGTCCAGAAGGCTGTATTCCGTATGGACGTGCAGATGTACAAATTCAGACATATCTATTCCTGATGTGGATTTGTTGTTTTGACTTGATATTCAGAAAGGTAGTATTTGCTCTTTGGCTCAAGAGTCAACACCCGTATGGACCGAAATTTGAAATTAAGCGGCCCCATTTTTATAACCCTTTCCAAGGTAAGCATAAAATTAAATTGCTGGGGATTGAATGACATATATCTATATATATGAAAGATGGCCTGTTATCATTTTATTTATCTCCGGGTATATCCTTTTCAGGGTCGTGAATTCGATCGGAATACCGGAATATGTTTCCAAGAGGTCGCTGGCGTTTAGCGGGGGGCGTGTTCCCATGCTGCTGCTTTGTCTCATTGCGGTTTGCGCCGGGCTTTCAATGTTTATCCCCAATACGGTAACTGTGCTGGCAATGCTTCCGGTTATCCGTATGCTTAATACCGAGTATCCTGATCTAACCACTCCTTTAACTCTTTCAATAATATATGGCTCAAATATCGGTGGCATGGGGTCGCTTATCGGCAGCCCGGCCAATATGCTCCTGATAGGAGCCCTTGATTTTCTGAATGTTCCCGGAAGAATGCAGATAACTTTTTTCAACTGGCTGTTATGGGCTGTTCCTGTTGCTGCACTTTTTCTATTTGCCGCATGGGGGCTGGTTCTACTTTCAGTGCCGAAAGGAGTTAAGAAGCTTAGCGGCATATTTGCTGAGCCCGCAATGGTTAAGCCGGAACTGAAAGCAGGTGGTTGGATATTTTTAAGCTATATCCTGTTCTGGTCTTTGTCCTCAGTCGCCGCGGCTCTTAGCAGCGAATATAAAGGTCTAGAACCGGTTGTCTGCTCAATCTATTTTATCAGCTTTATCTACTTTGTTTTCATTCATAGGATTCAGCAATCAAGCGGTATTAAACCTGTCCTGTCATTCAGGGATATGCTTAAAGGCGTTCCGTCCGGTGGTATTAAAATACTGATACTCCTTGTGCTGGTTGCCGCCATAGTCAGGTTTACAGGTATAGGGAGCAGAGCTGTCGAGTTGCTAAGTAAGGTACTTGAAAATCATAGTGTAATGGGGACTCATGGTTATATCATATATATAAGCGTAGCCTTAAGTGTCATTTTTCTTACTGAGGCTTTCAGTAATACTCTGGTTTCAACAGCTTTCTTTCCGATAGTATATCTTGCCGCAGTTCATGCTGGTGTAGAGGCTCTGCCACTCATGATACTGGTTTCAATCTGTTCTACCTGTGCCTTCATGACTCCTATAGCGACACCTTGCAACAGTCTTGCTTTTGGTGAAATGCGCGGAACCTCTCTTAGAGTGATGCTCAGTCTGGGGTTGGTCCTTAATTTAGTGGGAGCCTTGTTGTTATCCCTATGGATGTATAAGGTGTATCCGCTTATAAGTAGTTAGAGCTTATTTAAAGTACTGTTAAATTCATAGCTGCCAATAATAATTCAAAAACGTATTGACGGAGAGGAGTAGTTTTTATAGAACCTGCTTCCCGGTTGTTGAGGGTCAGAAGCTGGCTCGCGGGCGACTGGGATTTTTTTTGTTTTAAAGCAAAAAAAACGGTTGACAGGAGATGGACGTTTCACTAGGTTTCATCCCCGCGCTGAGCGAAAGTAAGGCGCAGTGATCATTGAACTTTTTAGAATTTTAAGAGAGTAGAACGCATACTTTGATTAGTCCCTGCTGCCTGCTGAAGTGTTTCAACCGAACTGGTTGAATGCTTCAAAAAAAGTTTTAAAAAGTGATTGACACTCGGGGATGGATTCACTAGGTTTCATCTCCGCGCTGAACGAAAGTAAGGCAACGTGATCATTGAACTTTTTGATGTTTAAATCGATGCAAACGAGCTGGAATAAGTTTAAAAAGCATCGCTTGAATCAAGCGTCTATATAAATAGAGCTTGGGCAAAATAAAAATCAAAAAGTTGTTGACACTGGAAGGGGTTCCGAATAGGTTTTCTATCCGCGCCAAACGGAAGTAAGGTGCTAAGATCATTTAATATAGGACGAATTGAGGTTTAAAACGAATACAGCCCTGGCGGGTATGACGTTTAAGAGTAGCTTCGATTCGAACTGAAAAAAAAGATCTTAAAAAGTTGTTGACATCGGGTGCGGGTTCACTTAGATTCCCACACCGCACTGAGGAAACAAGGTGCTGAGATGATTGAAAATTTGAGGTA